>JAFCEU010000008.1 GCA_017608995.1 Candidatus Iainarchaeum sp.
AAAATACCGCTTTTAAACAATTTTTATATAACACTTTTCTATGACCCCGTGGTGTAGGGGATAGCATTGCAGCTTGCGGAGCTGCCGACCCGGGTTCGAATCCCGGCGGGGTCATTTCATTTATTTTGAAAAGCTGAATGTTAAAATTTTAAAGGATGAGTCCCTATTTTTTAGACATGATTGTCAGCTATAGCTTGTGGGATTTGCGCATAGTGCTGCGTGATGTTGGAGAAGTTCTGCGGTTAGCTGCAAGTGCATTTATTGTTCCGCTAATCGCAAGCGTGCTTTTTTTGGAATTCAAAACAATGCCCGAAGTTATATTTTATTATCTAATCGCTGGATTGATTACTTTTCTCCTTGGCATTATTCTGAAAACAATCTTTAGGAGCGAAGATAAAACCACCTTTAAGCATGCTTTCCTAATTATTGTTTTGGTTTGGCTTATATTTGTTGGTTTAGCTGCATTGCCGTTCTCTTGGGTATTAGGTATGCCATTTTTGGATGCATACTTTGAAAGTATGAGTGCAGTTACAACTACCGGGCTAAGCATAATGATGGCGCCAACCGAATCAAGCTCTGTAGCTCTATTGGATATTGCGCCCTTAAGCTTAATATTCTGGCGCTCTTTCCTTAGCTGGGTTGGTGGCATAGGTATCGTTGTGCTCGCGTTAATGGGTTTGTTTGGTTATTATACAAAAGCCAGCAAGCTTATAATAGCTGAAGGGCGTGAAGAAAGGCTAAAAGCAAACTTAATAAACTCTGTAAGAGAGATATGGACTATTTATATAATAATGACGATTATAGGCACTGTGATGCTCTATTTGGGTGGAATGGACCCTTTCAATGCACTAAATTATAGCATGAGTGCAATCTCCACTACTGGAATGAGCACTACAAGTGTTGGTTTAACCGGCCAGAATTTTGGTTGGCTCAACGAGGGCATGCACAACTTCTGGATCGATATATCACTCATAATAATAATGGTGATGGGTGCAACAAGCTTCTATGTGCATTATCTATTTAGGAAGAAAAATTATAGAGCATATTTTGAGGATGTTGAATTTAAAGCATTGCTCGTAATGGGGTTTATCTCAGCTCTGTTCATCATTCCAAAGCTTGGAATAGAAAATGGAATTTTCTACGCGTTTTCTGCAATAACATGCGGTGGCTTTGATATCGTGCCTACAAGCATTGTACGAATGTGGCCAGAGTTTGTAAAACTTGTCTTGATAGCTGCAATGTTTATAGGTGGTTCTTCCGGTTCAACCGCTGGCGGAATAAAGATTTCGAGATTTTTGATATTTTTGAAAAGTATAGGCTGGAAAGCAAAGCAGGTGCTTCTTCCAAAAGATAGTTTCTTCCCGAAAAAGTTTGAAGGAAGAAATCTTAGCCGAGAAGAAATAGCTGAAGTAAATTTATTTATCCTTCTATACGCTTTCTTTATTATCATTGGGGTCCTTGTCCTAACATTCAATGGCGAGGACATAAGTAATTCTTTGTTTGAGGTTGTTTCTGCTCAAGGAAATGCTGGCCTATCAGCAGGGATAACAAAGCCTGGGATGAATCCGATTAGCGAGCTAATGCTCATAATAAATATGTTTGTTGGCAGGCTAGAAATAATTCCAATATTTAGCATAGTGGGCTTTGCGTTGCATTTTCGCAAGAGAAAACGATAAAAAGGGTTTTTAACTAATAATAAAAGTGTTGGATATGTACGTGATAGTTGTCGGTGCTGGTGACCTGGGCTATTATCTAACGCAACTGCTTGTAGACGAAGGTCACGATGTAGTGGTTATAGATAAAGACCCTAAAGCATGCGAGCGAATAAGTAATGAGCTCAATGTGGTGGCAACTCAAGGTGATGCAACAGAAAGCAAAACGCTTGAGAAAGCAAACGTTAAAGAGTGCGATGCTTTAGTTGCTTTAACAGGGAATGATGAAACTAACCTGGTGGTATCACTGCTTGCTAAAGAGCTTGGTGCAAAACAAGTTGCTACGCGCTTGGGGAAAGTGGATTACGACGAGCATGTTTTGAATAAGCTTGGAGTTGATATAGTAATACATCCGGAAGCTGCAGCAGCTGGCTATATAGAAGAGCTCATAACCAAGCCAGAGGTGCTCGACTTAGCATTTATATCGCGCGGAGCTGCAGAGATAATGGAGGTAGAAATTACTGAAAAAAGTAAAATTTCTCACAAAAAGGTCAGCGAAATAGAGCATCCAAGCGGCTCAGCCATAATTGCAATATGTGAGGGGGAAAACCTCATTATACCAAGTGCTGATACGGTAATAAAGCCTGGTACAAAGGTGCTGATACTTGCTAAAAGAGAAATTGCCGACAAAGTGAGAAGCCTGATCGCATAACTAAATGTGTTCCTGTATCTTCTTTTTGAGGATGTTTTTGTGCCTATGGATTTTATGCAACTGTTCGTGCCTCGCTAGCTTTCTGCTTTTTGCCTTCTCCAGCTTTTCTTTTATTGCATGCATACAATAAATATTTAAAAGAGGAAGTAATAATAATATTGTCGCTTTTGCGAGGTGATATGTTTGCCAGCAATTGATATAATGACTCTTCTTACAGTAATCCTCTTATTGCAAGTTATAACTTGTGCCATGGTTGTATTATTGCTCTTCAGGTTCTCCAGAGTTCATAAATATAAAGTAGGCCCAATCCTCAAACTAAAAGAGAAGTGAAAAAACGAAAAACAATTTAAATTAATGCCCACAAATAATTATACTTATGACCATTATAGCTTCAAAAGGCGATTTACTTCATAGTTGCTAATTCTGCTTCTTTTGTTAGCCAAAAGGCTAAAATTTTGAAACAATGGCTGTGGTCGTCTAGTGGCTTAGGATGCGGGCCTGTGGAGCCCGCGACCCGGGTTCGAATCCCGGCCACGGCCCTCCTTTATGGTGATATAAATGGAATTTAAAACAGTTAGAGGGATGCGCGATTTCTTGCCGGAAAAAGCGCGCAAAAAGAAATTTATAGAAGAAACCTGTAAGCGCATATTTGAGCTTTATGGATTCGAACCTTTAGAAACACCAATAGTTGAAGAGCTCTCCCTGCTTACTAAAAAGGGTTCTGCTGGTGCTGAAATAGAACAAGAGCTATATACATTTGAAGATAAAGCTGGCAGAGCGCTTGGCTTGCGTTTCGACCTTACGGTGCCTCTTGCGAGAGTGATAGCCAGTAACAAGCAGCTAGCGATGCCATTTAAGCGCTATCAGATTGGCAGGGTGTATCGCTACGATAGGCCGCAGGCGAAGCGTTACCGAGAATTTACGCAAGCGGATGTTGATATAATTGGTGTAAGCTCTGTGTTAGCGGAACTCGAGCTCATCGCATTGAGTCGTGATATTGTAAAAGCATTAGGAATTCAGGCATACTTAACAATAAACTCTCGCGAGTTGCTTGAAAGCCTGGCTCTCGCAAGTAGCGTGAAGAAAGAGCAATTAACGGAATGTTTTAGAGCCATAGATAAGGCGGAAAAATTTGGCTGGTCGGCTGTTGAAAAAGAGCTTGAAGAAAAAGGAATAAGCACCGAACTTTTAGGTATTGTTAAGCAAAATGACTTGAATGCTGCTGAAGAGAAAATAAAAGAAAGGAAGTTGAGCACTAAAGGGCTGGAGGAAATAAAAAAGCTTATGGGCTATCTTAAAGCACAGCAGCTAAGCGAATTTGTAAAAGTTGACCTGGCGCTTGCCAGGGGCTTAGATTATTACACCGGTATTGTGATGGAAATAAAAATCGCCGGCGGACCAAGCATCGGCGGCGGTGGGCGCTACGATAAACTTATAGGTCTGTATGGTGGTCGTGAGTTAGCAGCAACAGGCATCTCCTTTGGAGTTGATAGGATTTTGGACACTATTGAGGATAAGCTTCCGGGAGAAACAAAGACAAAGGTGTTTGTGATTGCTGTCAATAAAGAGCTTACAATGCAGGCTCTCGAACTAACGCAAAATATAAGAAAACTTGGGATCAATGCAGAGCTTGATCTGATGCAGAGAAACATTTCGAAGAACCTGGAGTACGCAAACAAAAGGGGAATTCCCTATGCAATAATTCTTGGTCCGAGGGAGCTGCAAGCGAAGCAGTTTAAACTCAGGAATATGGAAAGCGGTGAAGAACGCCTTATAGGATTGGATGAGCTCGAAAAATTGAAGGAAATTTTATAAAAAGCTTCTTTGCGAAGTTATTTATGAATGCCCATGTAGTTCAGTGGCAGAACGCCACACTGGTAATGTGGAGGTCGGGGGTTCGAATCCCCCCATGGGCTATAATTCTTATAAATTTTGTTTAGATGTCTCTCGTTTGAAAAACCTATCAGTTGCATCCATTTTTCAAGTTGTTTATGTCCATAAATTTCAATTAAGTATGTTCCCCTTTTTGTTTGTGTATGGACTGTGAAATATCTTGATAAAAGAGTTTTGACCTGTAGATATAGCAGTCTACTTGAAGTTTGAAGTGCTATTCGAGGATATGGTTTGGAATAAACTTTTCTCTGATCAAACAGCACAGAACCATCAGTATCAAAAAGGCCCCGCAGAGTTGCAAAAATATTTTGTTCATCTGAGTTCATTATCTCTCTTGGAATTTTTACTATGTGGGACTTCACACCTTTTGGAAAATTAAATCTCTGAGTCATAAGTCTGTAAAGTTGTTTTGAGTAGAACCTTAATCTCAATGCCCTTTTATGTTTTTCTTATACAAATGAGGTGTTATTCCATTAAGAAGTGTAGAAACCTTTGCTGCTAAAAAGAGAAGGTACTTTTTGTCTAATTTGCCATCCCCCGTTATTTCTGTTTGGTACACGCTTCCATATCTATTTGTGAAACCGTCTCCAATAAAAGCACCGATAAATTCACACAAGTCTTTTGATAGAGGAAGATTTAAATCAAAATTGCGAGAGTATTTATTATTCATTAAGGCTTTGAGTTTTTGCAATCCTTTAACCCTGCCATTCTGCAAAATCGCGGGGTGATTCTTTGCAGTAGTTTTCCCGCCTAAAACCGCACCCCAAGTGCTGGGTTTTATTAAAATTTTATTTTTAAAATAGTCTCTTTCTTTTGGTGATAGTTGGTTATAGGCCCAATCGAAGAATGTTTTAGGAATTGCTGCTCTTCCATACCTGTAACGCTGACACGTTGATTTTGGTATAGATATAAGTTTATAAAATTTAGCCCAGCTTGTTGCACCTTTCAATTCTTTTAGTTTACTAAAAAATAACTTTCTTGCTTCTTTATTTTTAAATACAACTCTCCGTTCCACATATAAAATAAACTTAAAAACAAAATAAAGAATATCCAAAGCTTATTTCCACTAAAATATAATTTATCCCGCCTGAGGCTTTTCCTTTTTCTCACAGATATTCATCATTTAAAAATCTAATTGCGCATAATTCTATAGCATGGGCTTAAACAGCATAGTTGCTGCTGCAAGAGCAACAAAAACTGTGCAGAGGGAAATTGTTTACAAGAAACCTGAACCTAAACTTATAGATGCCGATGAACTCTCGGAGGAAATGCAACAAAAGCAGCTTCAAAATGAAGATTGGAAAACCTGCAAATATTTGAAGGAACAGAATGGCTGTTTCTTCTGCACCTACTTTATATCAAAATGCGCGAAGGAAAAATGCAATCAGAAATATATTAAGGAAGAATGATGCTACTTCTAAAAATTTGCTATGCGTTTATTTTGCGCGCTTTGTTGCTTTGGTTGTAGGAACTCTTGTTAATAGTGCTGCAAAGACTAGCGGAATAATAAATACAAATATCGCACTAGAAGCAACGATGACAGAATAAATATCAGAAGCTACTAGTTGGGCATCATATAGCAACCTAATTATAATTATGCTTGTGCTGAACCTTACAGAAAGGCCGACGCCGAGTAAAAGTGATTGCTTTGTCCCGAGGTAGCTCTTGCCAACAACATAGCTGCCTAAAAGTTTAGCTCCGCTAGAAACTAAAAGAACTAACAGTATTAATGCAGGATAGGAAAGCAAATAATCAACCCTTATGGAAAGTCCTACCCAAACAAAAAATAGAGGCGCGAAGAAACCATAACACATTGTTTTTACCTCATTTTCAATGGATTCAAGCCTTTTTGGAGGTATGAAGGTTTTAAGCCCTATTCCTGCAAGGAAAGCTGCTAAAGCTGCGCTTTCGCCAAATTCGCCTATGCCCAAATAGAAGAAAAATATCGCGAGCACAAAGAGAAATACTGTCTGAATGCTGATAAAATTAAATCTTATACCTTCCTCACCAAGGTAGCGCATAAATATCGTTAGAGCAAATAGCAACAGCAGAGAGCCAATTATAACGAACGTATTGAAATGAGTGCTCACAGTAGTACCTATGAGGGAAGTTGCAAGGATTAGTACAAACACTTCAATAATATCATCCAAAAGGCCTATGCCTAATATCGCTTGCCCTAATTTAGTATTTATCGCCTTAAATTCCTCCAATATTGGAACCAGAACAGCTTCGCCAACTGTAGCAAACGCAAGAGCTACAAGGAAAGAAATCAATAAATCATAATGGAAAATGAAGTGCACAAGCAAAGTGCCAAACAATGCTTCAAGCAGGATTATGAAAAAAGTTGCTTTAAAGATGAACGTGCTCTTTTTCATTATCTCTTTCAGATCTATCTCAAGACCTATTATAAAAAGGAGAAAATACATTCCAAATTGCGCTAGCAAAGGAAATACGTTTCCAGAGGTTACAGACGCAAAGGGATTGTAAACTGCAAGCAGCACCCCACAAAGCAAAGAGGACAATATCCACGGTATCCTAAATCTTTCAACAAGCTTACCTACTAAAAAAGTGAAGAAAAACACTAAGCTTAAAAATAAAAATACGTTGAGCATATTGCATCATAGTTTTATAGAAGTGAAAATTAAAAAACATGATTGTTTTAAACGAAAGCTCGCAAAACCAACATTGGAAGCATTTTATGCCAGGAGGCACAATCTATAGGTTAGCGGTAGTTTGTTGGGGTGTTGGAAATTACCTCGTGATTAATGCTATTACAACAGGGGTCCTCTCTAATCTGTGAATTTTATAATTTTCTTTTTAGAATAATCCTTGAAGGACTTGCTTTATAATAAGCAAATAACAGCAGAGCTATAACAAAGCACGCTGAGCTTCCGTATAAGAGGAAATCCGCTTGCAAATGCTTTTTTTGGATCCCAATGCTTTTTCGAGTTTCTTTTGGTTCAGGCGTAACTGCCTGTCCAACTGTTTTTTGCTCTATTGTTGCTTTGTAGTCCTTTCCGCTGGCTGCTTTTTCTGGGGCTGCTTGGGTCATTTCTTCTGGAACTGCCACTTTTAGCTCTGTTGAATAAAAACTATGCAGGAGTAGAAGTGCTAACTGCGAAATGGCAAGAAGTATGAAAAGGCTAGCGATTATTACAACTATGCGCTTGCCTCTATCGAAGAGCTGCATTCCTTTTTTAGTAAGTCTATAATAAACCCATTTATTTGCGTATCCACTATTTACCCGTTCAATAAGGCCTGCCTCAACAAGCCTGTTGATGTGCTCGTGGATCGTTGATTTAGAGTGGCCAAGCTTGGTTGCAAGCTCGGAAACGGTGTGGTTTCTATTAGCCAAAAGTTTTAGAATCTCGAGCCTTGTGTCGGAAGCAAGTATTTTAAGTTGTTCCTTGTCCAATGTGAGCTCAGATTCTTGAGTAATGAGCATATAGAAATTCTCAATGTAAAGCATTTATATTGGTTTTCTTTTTGTTCGGTTTTTCGCTAAATGCAAAAAGTTAAAAAGAAGTTAAAAATATTAATATGTAGCTTCAGTGAGTGCAATGCTTGAGGAAGAAATAATAGAGGCTTTGATTGATAAATATCTGAGAGACGACATTACAGTCGCCTTAGGCACGAGCAAGCATTCAGAAACTTTTTTGAAGAAAATTGCATTAAAGGCTACGGAAAATGAGCTTAAAATAAAAATTGTTCCAACTTCGCTTGAGTTGGCAACTCTCTGCACATCTTTAAAGCTGCCAATAGCATCGATAAACGATAAAGAAATAGATGTTGCATTTGAGTTCGCTTCAATGGTTGACAATCAATTCAATTTTATAAAGCGCGATAGCAAATCACTTATAAGAGATAAAATGATAGCTCAGAGCGCTACCGACTTAATAGTTGTAGCTGAAAAAAAGAATTATGTGAAGAGATTGCATGGCAAAATTCCTTTTGAGATAGACAGTTTTGGAGCTGAACGAACATTATTGCAATTAGACGAATTTGGCGAGGCGTCATTTAGGCTTAAGAAAAATGGCGAGCGCTATACTACGGAAAGTGGAAACTATATGGTAGATGTGAAATTTGACCAGATTTATTCTCTTGAAGATTTAGAGTATGACACGAAAAAAATTCCTGGCGTTATAGAAACCGGTCTATTTTTAGGATACGCTGATAGAATTCTTCTACATAACGATAGGATCGAAGTGAAGAGTAGAATTGTAAAGTTAGAGGAAGAAGTGGAATAGTGATAGAATGCCAAAACCTGTGAAAAAGCCCAGGGAAAGACGCTGGGGAAATCCGCATAGAGTTATAGAGAAAACAGCGCGAAAAGATTGGCTGACTGGAAGGGAGGTTCTGGAGGCGGGTTGGTTTAAAAGACCTCGAGGAAAACTAGAGGATGCAACTACTTTGAGAACTGCGAAATACATATTTATGAGAAAGCCCTGTAAAGGGGACACTATGCATATTCATACCCATCCAGCAGAACCAGGATGCTTACTAATGGCAATGCCAACAGTTGAGGACTTAAAAACAGCATGCCAAAACTTCGAAAACCATGGGGTCAGGATAAGTGTTATAACTAGGGTTGAGACAATGGGGAAAGAGATTGGGCGCACATTTATCAAGATGAGAAAAACAGAGGGAAAAGAATTTGCGTATCTGCTTCAAAAATATGGGGAATATGAAAAAGAAGAAAAATTAAGAGAATCTTTGGAGATTTTAGAAACTATGCAACAAAAGGGTTTTCTTTCAATTCGATTTGTTCCGATGAAGGGGTACCGATTTAATAGAAAAATAGGGGATTTTGTAAGAATACGTGGAAAAAAGGGGAAATCAAAAAGAGAAGGAAAATAAAAGCATTAAAACCTTTTTCAAGCAAATTTTAATAGAAAGGTTGTGCCAGAGTAGCTCAGCGGTTAGAGCGTTCGACTCATAATCGAGAGGTCCCGGGTTCGAATCCCGGCTCTGGCATTCTAAAGAAGGTGATTTTGTGGAAAAATATGAAAAGTATATTGGGTATGCATTGTTGTTGATAGGTTTAATATTCGGAATAGAAGGAATAATAACCGCATTTTCTGGACTCTGGGTTTCGGTGATGACCTCGCAAGCGCTTGCAGATGTGGCACAAGAAGCGATGTATTTTGAAGGTGCTTTGGGAATAGAAGGGTTTTTACAAACCCTGCAGGCGATATTTACAATTGTAGCTATTTACGGAGCAGCTAAAACATTCATAGGTATCTTTTGCATTGTGTTTGGGATGAAAATAGCGTTCAAAAAGAAAGCAAAGAACTAACCTCGGAACTCATAATCTATTTCATTGCAAGCGCTCAATGCTCAGCTGTTTCCTCATCGGTTAGTAAAAATAAATTGTAATGAATTGTTTTTATCCTTTACTGGGATTATTCAACCTCAGCACTCAAAATCTTCATCATATTTTCAGCAGCGGCCAATTTCTTCATAGGCTGAACAAAAAATTTTTTGAGCGAGTGTTTTTTAAATTATACTGCAAGAATTTAATATTAAGCCCCGGTAGTGTAGCCGGTTAAAATGGTTTGTTTTTATTGCAATGCAAACTATTGCCGAGAGCACCCCAGCCTCTCAAGCTGGTAACCCGGGTTCGAATCCCGGCCGGGGCATTCTAAAAACATGAGGCGATTTCTGGGTCTTGATATGAGCAATTCGAAGAAAGGAGTAATAAAATTCAACTATGAGCTAATTGAAGCTAAACTTCCTTGCGAGCTTTTTTCTGATCTTATGAAATGGCGTGATAAGTTATTTGCAAATAGGCTTATTGGAGTGTATAAAAGCGGGAAGATGAAAGGCATTGGTTACGGAAATGTGAGCAAGCGCATTGAATGGGATACAAAGAAAGGGTTTGTTATAACCGGGTCGCAAACTGGGCAAATTGCAAAGTTGCCGTGTGAAAAATATTGTTTTATTGAAGAATACAGCATTGGGGAAAATTTTGTCAGGGCGCTTGGCAAAATAAAGCCAAGCAGCGAAGCGCTTAGCCATGCAAGCATTTATGAGCAAAATGAAAAAATAAATGCTGTTGTGCATTCACATTCGAAAAAAATTTTTGCAGCTAGCAAAAAACTTGGCTTGCCTTATACAAGCGAAAAAGCGAGCTATGGTAGTGTTGCTCTTGCAAGAGAACTTGCAAAGGCTTTCGAAGAGTTTAATTTAGGCGGGGAAGGAATTATCGTTACGTTGGGGCATGAAGAAGGAGTGTTTTCATGGGCTGAAAGCATTGGGAGGGCTTCGGAAATAATAATTAGCACGCTGGAAAAAGCAAAAGAATTGTTATAGCCCGGGGGTTCGCTCTTTTATTTTTTTAAGATATTCTTTATAGGAGTTGACTATAAGCTCTCTATCTGCTTTCGTTAACTTCCGTTTCTTTTCTGCTGGATTGCCTGCGTACAGGTAACCGGATTCTAACACAGACTTTGGTTTAACAACTGAGCCAGCAGCAACAATAACCCAATCCTCAATCTCAGCGTTATCTAATATTGTGGCATTCATTCCAATCAAAACGTTTGAACCTATTTTCGCATTGTGAATAACTGCGGCATGTCCAATGGTTACATTTTTTCCTATGACAACACTTCCGTGTAAAACGCAGCAATCCTGAATGCTTGTGTTTTTACCGATTTTTATAGTTCCTTCATCTCCACGTAAAACAGCAAAAGGCCAGACGCTTACATTTTCCCCTAACTCAACCTTACCTTCAATAAATGCTCTTTTATGCACAAATACTTTACCAAATTTTCTCAAAAAAGACAATTTTTCGCTCATAAACGATAAAAAATGGAAAAAGTAAGATTTATAAATGAGCATGGACATATAAAATACTGTAAAAATCCCAGGAGGTTTTGAAAAATGGATCAAACAATAGGAAGCTGGGCGTTTATCATCGGTGTGCTAATAGCGATTTTGGGCGGAATCTTCGCACCGATGCTAGCAGAGCAAGCAGCTTGGGTTACTTTAGTTCTAGTGATCTTGGGTTTGATAGTGGGCTTTCTTAACATAGGTGACAAAGAGATTCCAGGGTTTTTGATGGCAGCTATTGCCTTGATGCTTGTTGGTAGTGCAGACTTAGAGATCATAGACAAAGTAGTAGCACCAGTAGGTACGTATTTGGCCTCGATAGTTGCTAACATAGTTGCATTCGTTGCTCCAGCTGCATTGATAGTAGCTTTGCTTGAAGTCTATAGGCTTGCTAGCACACCAAAAGGCACGACAGCCAAGTAAAATAGTTCTAGGTTAGCTAAACCTTTTTTTATTATTTTTCTTAATTTATCTATTTGTAAGTGAAGTAATTAAAGATGATTAAATGAAAAAACGAAAAAGGCTTATTGAGCAGCTTTATGATGAAAAAGCAATAATCGTGCTTATTGCAGCAATATTCGTTCTTTTATCGGTTTATCTCTGTATAGTAACACAGGTTCCTGTGCGCGGGCTTTCGTACTACAAGCAACTTTCTTTGCAAATACATGAACAGATGCAGGCAATAGTTAATGACGCCGAGCTGTCAACTCCGGGTTTGGATTATATTGATCCAAATAATCTTGAAGAAGTGCTTGCACTATATGCATATTATTCTATGCTTTCAGACCTTAAATGGCTTGAGGAAAAAGAAAACAATTATTTTGAACAGATGCAAAAAGCAGATACCAAAGAAGAAGAGCAGATTCTTATAAAAAAGGAGATTGCCTGCGGAGTAATAGTTCAGTATGTGCTTCTGCTAAATGTGGCAGCCACTGAAGACACAAGTGATTATAACGAAGCTCACTTGAATATGCTTGTAGGAGAAGCACAATTTCGAATAAACAGTGTAAAAAGCCCATACTTAAGCAAAGAGATACTTGAAGATATAGCCTCAAATTCTGGATTGAAGATAAATGAAGTGGAAGAAGAGATAGGGAATCTTATGGAAGAATATATAGAACTTCGTAAGCAAGCTCTTCAGGAGGCAATAAAAAGCGGCGATAAGAAGAAGCAGTATATAGAAGCAAAAAAGATGCTAATGCTCGCTGGTTCCTTCCAGTAACTTATTTTTATCACTCACATATAAAAATAAAAACATTCTTTAACGCATTAAAAGGTTGTTGAATACTATTTTTCTTCTTTTCCAAGAAAAATATAGAAAGGAATATAAATATTCAACAACCTTTTTAAACATATAGCAGCCCGGGTAGCATAGCGGCAATGCAGCAGACTTGTAATCTGCAGATCGCGGGTTCGAATCCCGCCCCGGGCTTATTCAGAGAAGGTCGATATGGTGGATGAAATAAGAGAAAGGATAAAAGAGGCTGTAGCTAATGCAATAGACAGCAGCGCCCATATAAACTTTGCAACAGCTTCGGAAGCTATAGCGAAGAAACTTGGTTTAAGCGAGCGCTGGATTGAATATACACACGTTGAATTTCGCAACAAGCTCAATGAAATAGCTTACAAAAGAACCCCTTATAAAGAAAGGATACTTTTCTTGCCACATTGTTTAAGGAACTCAAAGGAATGTAAAGCACCTTACACAGAGGAAGGCTTACAATGCACGGAATGTGGAAAATGTAAAATAGATCCGCTAATAAAAGAGGCAAAGAAGCTTGGTTATAAGAATGCCTTTGTCTGTCCCGGCGGTAGCATAGTCATGGAATTAATAAAAAAATACAAACCTAAAGCTGTGCTTGGCGTATGCTGCTATAAGGAAGCGATACTCGCATTCGATAGTTTAAAAGGCACTAAAGTTGCCCCGCAAGCAGTTTTGCTCACGAGAGCTGGTTGCATAAATACTGATGTTAATGTTGACGAAGTAATAGAAAAGATGCGGTTGATAAAAGAAACTAAGTGAGGTGTTTTCATGGGAGGCTTTGAAGGCGTACAATTTATAGCAAAACTCGGCGACTGGGTTGCTGTGAAGAAGCTCAAGGTAGAAAAAGCTACTGAGCCTCGTGAAATTGCTGAATTTTTAATTTCGCTTGCGATGAGCGCTAACAGAAAGATTGAGGACTTCCTTGCGGAAGAGATTGATTTTGAAATGATAAGAAGGGCAATTGATGATGTTAGCATTGAAGGGCCTTTAAAAGTGCTGGAAAATGCAACAGTTAGAAGAGCAATAAAACAGGGGATAAAGAACCGCAAAGAGCTTGATAAGAAGGTTATAAAGGAATTTGAGGAGCTTGCAAGTGTCTTTGCACTGCGCTACGCATTGAAGAAAGCTGGCTGTAAGCTCGATTACTTTGATGTGGAAATTCCTTCATTAAAGCTTGTAAAGAAGCTTGGCAAAAAAGTTAAATAATTCATTTGGGTTTTCTGTGAGTTTTCAGGGGACCCGTGTTAAAGCTGCCATCAAGCTTGTGCTTTATTTTGGGGTATTTTCTCCTGGCCCTTATTTCCTGAAGCGCTTGTTTTGCTTTAAAATATGTGATGAATAGGGGATAATGTAAACGTTCAACAAGATTGAGTTTCCTCATTTCAAATAATCTTTTATAACGCTCCTTATCAAGCTTGCGCACCTTTCGCTTATCGAACAATTCTTCAAGCTGTAAGCGCCCGACCCTTGTTCTTTCTTCGCTCGCAAGCAGCCTTTCTTTTGTCTTTGCCCTGTGATAAACGACCGCTTTTCCAACCATTGCAATTTTGCCTATTGCCAGCGACAAATAAAAGTCATCCCTTATTATGTTGGGGGGTATGGGTCTGAATGCTTTCTTCCTTATCGCAAAAACTGCGCCGCTTACGCCAGTGGTTTTTGGTTTTTTGGTTTTACCCTTTAAAAAAATCCTGGCAAATATATTCATCGGATATCTAAACTTATTTGCTACTTTCAGTCTAGCACGCGAGGCCATTGGAGAAAGTAAAACCTTGCCAGAAGCAATATTATATTCCTCATGGGTGGTTAAGAAGGTGACGAGCTTTCTGACAGCATCTCTTCTTGGAACAACATCGCCATCAAAAAAGCAAACAATTTTCGCTTTAGGGCTTGCAACTTCCATTATTTTGTTTATCCCCGCGGCTTTGCTCCTAGCTCCGGAGGAGACAAGCTTTATCTCTGCATGCTGTTTCTGAAATTTTTTCACTATTTCCCTCGTTCGATCTGTGCTTGAATTATCGCAAACAATAATTTCTTTCCGATCTGGTGGCAGCTCTCGAAGAATATCCTGCCTTAGAATGCCGCGCAAGCAGTGTGCTATGTTTTTCTCTTCATTCCTCACTGAGATTCCTATCGAGATAAAAGAGGTTTCCGTCACAAAAAGAGAGGGGATTTTCTCATTATTAAGGCTTTTTGTTACAGCCTAAATCGACCTGCAGCCTCTAAAACATAAAAAATTAAATAGCATTGCCTGTAAATTAATTATATTAGAATTCTATCCCGCCTTAGTTTAGTAGCTAGAACGCTCGGCTGTAGGCTCCAAAAAACCGGCCGCCTTGTTATGGCGGTGGGCGGTTACCGAGAGGTCCCCGGTGCAAATCCGGGAGGCGGGATTGTACCGAGCACAAAGAACATTTCAGGGGAAGAAGCTCAAAAAAGAGAAGCCAGAAAGCACGCCGGTTAGAATGAACATTATAGAAAGCCTTATAGCTCCAATACTGCG
The DNA here is from genome assembly GCA_017608995.1 of Candidatus Iainarchaeum sp. Classification (GTDB taxonomy): domain Archaea; phylum Iainarchaeota; class Iainarchaeia; order Iainarchaeales; family DTGL01; genus DTGL01. The sequence goes on from JAFCEU010000008.1 coordinate 14,853, forward strand.
CTTATTTGGGCTGGGCAGATAGGAACAATATTTAGAAAACTGCAGTAGCCATATATAAAAATCTATTGATTGTGACATTAGCTGCAAAGTGCATGAACGACTTTTCCAACGCCTTTAGCAAAATCTGTTTTCAATAAAGCGCTAGCATTGCCTATCGCATCTTCAAGCTTGCTGTCAAATGGAATACAGCACATAAAGAGCTCTTTAAATTCGCCAAACTCATTGCTTGAATCATCGCGGCTCATATTTTCAACAATTGCAAAGATGTTAGCGTCCATATCTTTAAGTACAACTAAAAGACGCTTTGCGGTTTCAACCGCAAGCTTAGAAGGCGTTGTAACTATTAAAAATTCTGCCTTTGGGATACAGCGCATAATGTCTGCGATCAAATTGCACAGGCCAGGTGGCATATCTATTATAAGAAAGTCGAGCTCTGGCCAGCGTATTGCAGAAAGAAGCTCGATCATTGAGCTAGAAAGCTCGTCACCGCGCAAAGGCAAGCGTGCCTCATCGATGTAAAAAACAATCGACATAAAATGAATGCCTTCTATTTGCACTGGGATTATTCCATTATCCTCTTCTGGCTCATGAGGCAAAGAACCTATAATCGAATGATCTGAGAGCCCATAAAAATCAAGGTCAAGCAAACCTGTTTTGTAGCCTTTTTTTGCTAATTCTAAAGCGAGGGTGCTAGCAATTATGCTTTTTCCAACGCCGCCTTTGCTGCTCGCAACCACAAGTATACGTTTTATTTTGGAGAATCTTTCATCAATGAGGCTAAGTACAAGCATTTAAGCACCAATTAAAGGTAAATCTAAAATGTACAAAGAGATATTTAAAGCTTTCTTAACTGTTTATCAATCAGCTCGGCAATCTTCATAAACTTTGTGAAGGTGCGCTCAATATCTTCATAGAGTTCTTCAAGAGTTCTCTCTACAGTGCTTGCTCTAAGCCTATAGAACCTTCCATTTTTAACAATTAGGCCACTTTCTATGAGCTTATTGAGCTGGTTTATTACTGCGCCGCGGGATTTATTAAGCATTCTGCTCAGCTCTGTCGAGCTTATTCCTCTTTTCGATTTTATAATCTGTATCAGTATCTCGCGAGCACTATCACAATCATGTGTGCATAATCCCAGAGAATCGCAGAGCCAGCCAACATAGCGCTCAAAATCATCAGAATATGGCCTCTCAATATAACTTATTCTAACAGAAAACCTCGCGCTTGGCATAATAAAGGATTGGATGAAAAAAAGTTTTAAAAAGTTTGTCTATAAAATATTGAATATGTCTAAGAAACTTAGACACTTAGGCTTAAGTAAAAAATTTATAGAAAAAAGGAGGAATGTTTAAGGAGGTGATAGCTTGCCAAAGCGCTTTTGGGATCCGTTTGAAGAAATGCGAAGAATGCACCGGTATCTCAATAGAATGTTTGCTGGCTTCTTTGAAAGTGAGCCGTTTGAAGAGCGCTTTGAAAGCAGCATAAGGCAGCCGCTTGCAGATACATGGGAAACAGAGGATGCGGTGTATGCGAGCATAGAACTGCCAGGCGTAAACAAAGAGGATATAGAAATAAACGTGGTTGATCATGGCTTAGAGATCAAAGCGATGCGCAAAGAGGAAACAAAGGAGCACAAAAAAGGGTTTTACAGAATTGAAAGGAACTACGCTGGCTTCTACAAATACATAGCGTTGCCAGAGAACGCAATGCCAGAAAAAGCCGAAGCAGAATATAAGAATGGAATACTGGAAATCAGAGTGCCCAAAACTAAAGCAAAGGAACCTAGCAAGAGGCGCATAAAGATAAAGTAAATTTATCTTTTTCTTTTATTATAAATAGCTGAAAAGTTTTACTAGGGTGATTTGAATGTTTGATGATTTTTTTGATGAGTTTGAGAGAATGTTTAGAGAAAGCTGGCCAGAAACAGAAATAAGAGAGACTCGCTACGCAGGCTACATCGCTCCAGTGTATGATGTATGGGAAAATAACGGCAAGGTGTTTGTTACAGTAGAGCTTCCCGGAGCAGAGGAAAAAGATATTGAGCTCAGAGTTGAACCCTACAGGCTTATAGTAAAAGCGGAACACCCAAAAAAAAGCGAAAGCGCTTACGGAGGCTACTATCGCGCAATAAGGCTGCCTGCTGCTGTGAAAGAGCAGCCGATACAGAAAACATTCAAGAACGGAGTGCTTGAGTTAATATTTGAGAAAGACTTCGGAAGAAGGACGAGGATTGAAGTGAAGTAGTGTAACTAATGGAGTAGATTTGTGAGGTTTTATGGGGTGGTTCTGTGAGTGGAAAGAAAAAGGAAAAAGGCGAGGAGAAAAGCATAACGCTTATTGTTTCTGATGCTTATAAAATGGATGTGGGCAGAGGTGTGGTTAGGCTTGATTCAAAAGCGTTTGAAGAGCTCGGTTTGGTGGCGGGAGATGCTGTAATAATTAAAGGTAAGGGCGATGCAGTAGCAATAGTGTGGCGTGCTCGCGGCGAAGATGAAGGTCGCGGAGTAATTAGAATGGATGCGATACTCAGGCATAACGCTGGCGTTTCTGTTGGCGACAGAGTTGAGGTAAAGAAAATTGAGCCAGAAGAAGCGAAAGAAGTGGTAATAGCTCCAATTGAAGCGGTGCGATTTTCGGGTGATCCAACGCATTATTTCCACGAGAAGCTCATTGATAAAATTGTTTTGAAGAATACGAAGCTAGCAATAGATGTAATGGGCACTACTTTGCACTATGTGGTAACAAAAACTCAGCCGAAAGGCCCAGTAAAGATTACTGAAAACACAAGGCTAATCGTTTCTGAGAAGCAGGTTAAAGCCGAGGCAATGCGAATCCCGGAGGTTACCTATGAGGATATAGGCGGCCTGAAGGAAGAAATCGCAATGATAAGAGAAATGGTTGAGCTGCCGATGAAACATCCAGAGGTTTTCGAAAGAATTGGCATAACGCCGCCGAAAGGCGTGCTGCTTACCGGGCCGCCTGGCTGTGGTAAAACTCTTTTGGCTAAGGCAGTAGCTAACGAAAGTGAGGCGAATTTCTACGCGATAAACGGGCCTGAGATTATGAGTAAGTGGTACGGAGAATCAGAAAAGCGCTTACGTGACATATTTGATGAAGCGGAAAAGAATGCGCCAAGTGTTATCTTCATAGATGAGATAGATGCTATTGCTCCGAAGCGCGAAGAGGTTACTGGTGAAGTGGAGCGCAGAGTTGTTGCCCAGTTGCTCACTTTAATGGATGGGCTTAAAAGCAGAGGGCAAGTGGTGGTGATAGCTGCTACAAATAGGCCTGAAGCGCTGGATGAAGCCTTAAGAAGGCCTGGGCGTTTCGATAGAGAAATAGCAATCAATGTACCGGATCAGAAGGCGCGTAAAGAGATACTGCAAATACACACGCGAGGAATGCCTTTAGCTAAAGATGTTGATTTGGATAGGCTCGCTGAGATGACTATAGGCTACACAGGCGCTGACTTGGAGATGCTCTGTAAAGAGGCTGCAATGAAAGCACTTAAAAAATATCTGCCTGAGCTTAAGAAATATGAGGAAAAAGTACCTACTGAAGTGTTGGAGAAAATAGAAGTGACAATGCATGATTTCTTGGAAGCGTACAGAAAGATTGAGCCAAGCGCGATGCGCGAGGTTATGATACAGAGGCCAAAAACAAGGTGGAGTGACATTGGTGGCTTAGAGAAGGTTAAAAAGCAATTGCGCGAAGCGATAGAATGGCCTCTAAAAAGGCCGGAGCTGTTCAAGAAAGCTGGGATAAAACCGCCAAAAGGAATACTGCTTTACGGGCCGCCTGGCTGTGGTAAAACTCTTTTGGCTAAGGCAGTAGCTAACGAGAGTGAGGCGAACTTTATAGCTGTGAAGGGCCCAGAGATTATCAGCAAATGGGTTGGCGAGAGCGAGCGCAATGTGAGAAAAATATTCAGAAGGGCAAGGCAGGTGGCGCCAAGTATAGTGTTCTTTGATGAGTTTGATGCAATAAGTCAGGTAAGAGGTTCAAGCCTTACAGATGCTACAGAGCGAGTAATAAATCAGTTGCTTACAGAGATTGATGGAATAGAAGAGCTTGAAAAGGTGATTGTGATTGCTGCTACAAATAGGCCTGATTTAATTGACCCAGCATTGCTAAGGCCCGGGCGTATCGATTTGCACATAAAGATACCGATGCCTGATGAGAAAGCGCGCTATGAAATATTCAAAGTGCATACTCGCAACATGCCTCTCGCAAAGGATGTGAGCTTGAAGAGGCTTGCAGAACTCACCGAAGGGTTCAGCGGAGCAGATATAGAAGCAGTTTGCAGAGAAGCTGGAATGCAAGCGATAAGAGAAGCGATGCGAAAGAACTTAAAGGAAATCAAAGTAAAGATGGATTACCTTGAAAAGGCAATAAAGACGATGAAGGAGAGAAAAGAAGGGAGCAAAGAAAGCATAACGCAGCGTGCAGCTACATAAAAAGCTGTTGAATAATATAATGCAAAGCTTGGAACAGAAAAGAATATAAATTATTCAATTCTCTTTTTAATTTACTATGCCTCGCATAAGGGTAAGAGAAGGGAGGCCCCTTCCAGAAACTGAAGAAATGAAAGCATGGCGAAAGCAGTATATGGAGATGAGCTTTGAGGAGCATGCAGCAAAACTCAGGGAGCTTGGCTTAAGCGAAGAGGAAATTGCTGAATTTAAAGAGGTTTGGCTTAAGGAGCGGAAGGAGTTTAAAAATAAAATATAGGGGCTCATATGTACGTAGGTGAGATTGAGTTAATTGTAAGATTAGTGCTAGCTGCTATTCTTGGCGCAATTATTGGTTTTGAAAGAGAAGCGAAGAATAAGCCCGCAGGCGTAAGAACGCATTCGCTTGTGAGCTTGGGTGCTTGTATATTCACATTAGCTTCTATCGGCTTTGGGCTTTTAGATGCGCGCGTTGAGCCTTCGCGAATTGCCGCAGGCATCGTAACCGGCATAGGCTTTTTGGGTGCTGGCGCAATATTTCGCTCTGAAAATAAGGTTAGTGGTTTAACAACTGCTGCTGATCTCTGGGTTGTTGCGGCAATTGGCTTGGCTGTCGCTTTGGGCGAGTACTTTATGGCAGTAACTGCAACTGCAATAGCATTCTTCATACTCTACAGCGCAAGGGTTGTTTATATCAGAAAAAGTAGAAATAGGAAAGCAGGCAAGCGCTAAGCTATTTTTTCTTGAGCTTTTTAGTCTGAATGCTCATATTAACTATTTCTGAGCTAGCAACTTTGCGGTTGGGTATTGTAATTAGGTAGTTTTCTTCCGTAAGCAAGCGAGTATGAGTTAAACCAATTTCGTGAACTATGCCTACGCTGCTTCCTATCTTTACCTTATCGCCAATAACAAAGGGCTGCGATGTAAGTATGGAAACGCCGCCAAAAATATCGGTTATTGTTTCCTTAGCAGCAAACGCAAACGCTAAGCTGCCTATGCTCAAGCTTGCAACCAGAGTAGTAATATCGTAGCCCAACTTGGAGAGAATCATCGAAAGCGTTATAACAACTATTGCTGCCTTTGCAACATTCCTTGAGAAAGAAATGAGTTGATCATCGAGCTGCGTAGCTGTTTTCCTCGCGAGAGGCATCAGATAAAACTTTATAATTGCATCCACCAAACGCCAAAAAATCCAAGCGATGAAAAGAATTGCTACTGAGGAAACAATAAAATCAACACTAGCCAAAGCACCGGATTCAATACTCAAGAACCTTAAACCAAAATAAACACCAACTAGAATAAATAGCCAGATTAGCGGCGCAGAAAGCGCTTCTACTACAATATCATCAAACTTATTCTGTGTTTTTACAGCTAGGCTACGCATATAGCGCTTAAAAACAAACATAAAGAGCTTGCCGATGATGAAGAAAACTATTATAGAGGAAAGAAATAATATATAGCTGCCAAGGGAAGAGCCCAAAAACTTTTGCGCGAAGATGCCTTCCTGCAAGAAAGGCAACGAAGATTCAATCAGCGTAGCATAGGCTCTAGCGATCATAATGATACTCTATAATAAAAATATATTAAAAAAGAACAGTAGATAAGTAAAACAGGCGGGATAGCAAACTATATTCGAAAAAGGAGTGTAAGAGCAATTTAGGTAAGATTTAAAATGGTTTCTCTCAATAAAGATTAAATTAGGAAAAAATTTGCTTAGCTATGCGTGTGGCGATTTTTGAATAACCTACATCGCTTGGTAGGTAGGCGATACTGTGGAAGAAAGAAGGCATTTTCTAGTTCCAAAGCACAGCATTGTACCGAAGGAGAGGGAAGAGGATATCTTAAAGAGGTTGCATGCAACGAAAGAAATGTTGCCTATCATCCTAAAATCTGATCCTGCAATAAAAAAGCTTAAAGCAAAGCCAGGGGATATTATAGAAATAGAGCGAGATTCGCCAACCGCAGGCAAAAGCCTTTATTATAGAGTTGTAAGGTGAGCGGATGGATACTTGGCCACTTATAGAATCCTTCTTTAGAGGTAAAAGTATTGCTGAGCAGGAAATAAAAAGCTTCAATCAATTTGTTGATGAAAAATTGCCACAGATTGTAAATGAAAATCAGGTTATCGTGCCAAAGATTGAAGAGGTACGAGTTGAAATAGATAACATACAGGTGCTCAAGCCAAGAATAGTCGAGGCGGATGGCTCACCAAGAACAGACTTCTGGCCTATGGAAGCACGCATAAGGAACATGACGTATGCAGGCCCAATCTATCTTGATATGAAATTGTTCCGCAGAGACATTGAGCAGGATGTGAAAACTACTTATGTTGGTGATTTGCCTATAATGCTCAAATCAAAGAAATGCTGGCTTTATGGCAAGAGCGAAGAAGAACTAGTTGAAATGGGTGAAGACCCGGCTGACTTCGGTGGTTATTTCATAATAAACGGTTCTGAGAAAGCATTAATGACGCAAGAAGTGCTATGCTCTGATAGAGTGATGGTTTCAGAGAAAAATGCGGCAGGCGACATCGTGGTTGAAGTTATAAGCACAAGCGGTGCTTTCAAAGGCAGAGTACGCATTACAAGAAAAGCTAATGGAATGCTCTATGTTAATTTCCCAAGCTCACCAAAGAAGCTAAAGCTATTTGTGCTTATGAAAGCTCTCGGGATGGATACTCTTGAAGAGATACGCTCAGCTTTCACATATAGCGAAGCAGAGGTAGAAAACGATGTATTGCTAAACTGGGAGAATACTGAAATAATGAGCGAGAAAGAAGCGCTTGATAAAATAGGCAGGAGTGTAGCTCCGGGACAAGTGATCGATTATAGGCTTAGGAGAGCGCAAGAAGTAATAGACGGTTTCTTGCTTCCACACATCGGACAAAGCAAGGCGGATAGGTTGGCAAAGGCATTCTATCTTGGGATGATGGCTACTAAAGCGATTGAGACCGCTTATGCCCTTAGAGAAGAAGATGATAAGGACCATTATGCTAATAAACGCCTCGAGCTCTCAGGAAAGCTTATGGAGCACCTATTCAGGTATGCGTTCAAATATTTTATAAAGGACTTAAAGTTCCAGATCGATAGAACTGTTACAAGGCGCAGAAAGCTGAATATAAGCACGATAGTTAGGCCCGATGCAATAACTGAGCGCATACGCTTTGCGATGGCAACAGGCAACTGGATTGGCAGAGCCACGGGTGTAAGCAAATTTATGGATCGCGTGAACTACCTAAGCCCGCTTACAGATATAAGAAAGGTGAAGAGCCCGCTAAACAAGAATCGCGAGCTTTACGAGGCAAGAGACGTGCACGGGACACACTGGGGTCGCTTCTGCCCAATAGAAACCCCCGATGGTCCACAGTGTGGCTTGGTGAAAAATTTAGCTTTGCTATCGAGAGTCACAACAGAGTATCCTGAAGAAGTTGTAGAAAAACTTCTAAAAGAAAAGGGCGTGAGGTTGGAGTAAAATGGCGAAGGAAAAGGCCAAGGTTTATATTAATGGAAAGCTTATAGGTTTTCATCCGAATCCGGAAGCGCTTACTAAAGAGCTTGTAAAAGCAAGGCGTAATAGCATATTAGACGCTCAGGTGAATATCGCTTACAATAAACGTACAAATGAAGTATACATAAATACTGATTCTGGTCGTGTACAAAGGCCGTTAATTGTTGTTGAAAATGGAAAGCCCAAACTAACTGAGAAGCATATCGAGAAAATTAAGAGAGGCGAACTAACCTGGGAAGATTTGGTTGAGCAGGGGATTATTGAGTTTTTGGATGCTGAAGAGGAAGAAAACGCATTTATTGCTGAAAGGCCTGAAGAGCTAACACCAGAGCATACGCACCTTGAAATAAACCCTGTTGGAATACTTAGCATTATTACAAGCATGATTCCATTTCTGAGCCACAATCTAAGTGGAAAAGCACTGCACGGAGCAAAGATGTTTAAGCAGGCAGTTGGTTTTGGGCAGAGCAACTTCAGAATGCGTACAGATACTGAAGCTTACCTGCTTCACTACCCGCAGAAATCACTTGTAAAAACAAAAACAATGGATTTACTGAACCTTGATAGAAGGCCGCAGGTGCAAAACTTTGTTGTTGCAATACTTCCTTATTATGGTTTTAATACGCTCGATGCTGTTGTTATAAATAAAGGTGCTATCGAAAGATGCTTAGGCAGGCTTTCGTATTTCAGAACATATGAATCAACACAGACACGCTATCCGGGTGGCCAGAAGGATAAATTTGAAGTGCCGAACGAAGAAACGGTCGGCTACTTAGGCGAAGAAGCGTACAAAGCGCTTGGCGAAGATGGCTTGGCGGAAGTAGAGGCGCACATAAAAGGCAGGCAGGTTGTTATAGGAAAAACCTCTCCGCCAAGGTTCCTTGAGGAGATTGCTGAATTTGGCGTCGTGCGCGAGCGCCGAAGAGAGGCCTCTGTTACTGTGCGTAAAGAGATGGAAGGCTACGTTGATAGAGTAATGCTTACGCAAGGATCGCAAGGCGATACAATCGTAAAGGTGAAGATTAGGAGCGATCGCATGCCTGAGGTAGGCGATAAATTTTCATCCAGGCATGGACAAAAAGGTGTTGTTGGTGCAATAGTACCAGAGGAAGATATGCCTTTCACAGTTAACGGAATCAAGCCTGACCTTATACTTAACCCACACTCAATACCAAGCAGAATGACAATTGGTCATCTACTCGAGATGCTTGCAGGCAAAGCAGCCTGTATGAAGGCTGAGCAGATAGATGCTACGCCATTTAACAATATTGAGGAACCAGAATTGGAAAGGATTCTCTTAGAGCATGGCTTGAGACCTGATGGAATGGAGGTATTCTACGATGGAATAACCGGAAAGCGTATAGAAGGCAGGGTGTTCACTGGCGTTATCGCTTACAGAAGGCTTTACCATATGGTTGCCCATAAGATTCAGGCAAGGTCAAAAGGACCGGTGCAGATACTCACAAGGCAGCCAACTGAAGGTAAAGAAAAGGAAGGCGGCCTGCGCTTTGGCGAGATGGAAGGCGAAACATTAATAGGCCACGGTGCAAGCTTGCTGCTGCAAGAGAAGATCGTTGAAGATTCGGACAAGGTAACAGAATATATCTGCGAAAAATGTGGCATAGTTGCAGTGAACGATAGAATAAGGAATAAGAAGTATTGTCCTGTCTGCGGAAGCTCTAAAGTGTATGCGGTAGAAATGAGCTATGCATTTAAGCTGCTCTTGGATGAGCTAAAGGCGCTCTGCATATATCCAAAGCTGAATTTGGTTGATAAAGCATAGGTGTTTAAAAATGTTGCAAAAGAAAGTAGGCTCAATTGATTTCAGGGTTTTAAACCCTGATATAATAAGAAAGATGAGTGCTATTGAAATAAAGACTGCTGAAACCTATGATAGAGATGGCTACCCAATGGAAGAAGGGCTTATGGATCCTCATCTCGGAGTAATAAACCCTGGTTTGCGCTGTAAAACCTGTGGGCAGACAATGAAATATTGCCCTGGGCATTTTGGCTCATTAGAACTTGTGAGGCCTGTTATTCACGTAAAATTTTCAAAAGTTATTGAGGATATGCTGCTCACTACCTGTCAAAAGTGTGGAAGAATAGTGCTGTCTGAGAAAGCACTTAAAGAGATGGAAAAAGATCTTGGCAAAGGAAGGGATACTATAATAAAGAAGCTTAAGGCAAAAGCAAAGAAGGTAAAGAAATGTCCGCATTGCGGAGCAACAAAAGGAAAGATAATGGTTGATAGGCCAACAAACTTCTACCTTGACAAACAGAGGATTTACCCTACTGAAATAAGAGAATGGCTTGAAAGGATTCCAAATGAAGAACTCAAATTCTTTGGCTTAGATCCAAAGATTGTAAGGCCGGAGTGGTTCGTGCTAACTGTGCTTCCAATTCCCCCAATAAATATAAGGCCTTCAATAACACTCGAGAGTGGCCTGAAATCAGAGGATGATTTAACGCACAAACTCGTGGATATAATAAGGATAAATGAAAGGTTAAAGGATAATATTGAAGCTGGAGCACCGCAGCTTATAATCGAGGACCTTTGGGATTTACTGCAATATCACGTTACTACTTACTTCGATAACCAGAGCGCTGGTGTACCGCCAGCAAAGCATCGCTCAGGCAGGCCTTTGCAAACATTAAGCGACAGGCTTAAGGGAAAGCGCGGGCGCTTTAGGTATAATCTCACTGGGAAGCGTGTAAACTTTGCAGCGCGCTCAACCATTACGCCTGATCCATATATTTCAATAAACGAGGTTGGTATTCCAGAATCTATAGCTAAAGAGCTCACAGTGCAAGAAAAAGTAACTACATGGAATAAAACCAAGCTGAAGAAGCTAATAAAGGAGGACAAAGTAATAACGGTCATAAGGCCTGATGGCGTAAAGAAGCGCGTAACTGCTGAGAATAAACAGGACATACTTAGCGAACTTGATGTTGGCTATGTTGTGGAAAGGGTACTGCAAAATGGCGATGTTGTACTTTTCAATAGGCAGCCCTCATTGCATAGAATATCTATGATGGCCCATATGGTAAGGATAATGCCGGAAAAAACACTCAAAATAAACCCGATTGTTTGTAAACCATACAACGCTGATTTTGACGGCGACGAAATGAACATACATGTGCCACAGACTGAAGAGGGCCAAGCAGAAGCTCGCGAATTGATGCTCGTAGAGAAGAACATAATAAGCCCGCGCTACGGAGCACCAATAGTTGTGCTTGATGAAGATGGAATAAGTGGGGCATTCATACTAACAATGGATCAAACAGAATTTGATAAGGAGAAAGCGTACCAGTATTTCTATGAAATGGGTTTGAAAGAAATTCCAAAGCCGGATAGAGGCAACAAATATTCAGGAAAGCTTATATTCAGCCAGCTATTACCTGAAGACTTAAATATGCATTACAAATCTAAGATGTGCGAAGTTCTTGAAAAGACCAACCCAAATTATAGGTGTAAGGGCGAAGCGTGCCCTTATTGCGTAACCATTAAAAATGGCGTTCTTGTGAGGGGCGTAATAGATGAAAACTCTCTGGGTGAGGGCAAAGGAAAGCTTGCTGACGCTTTAGCAAGGAATTATCCGCCAGAAGTAGTAAGAAGGTTCTACGATGTTATGAGTAGAATTGCCTCGGATCTGCTAACTATAAAAGGTCTCACTGTTGGCTTAAAGGAGTTTGAAGTAAGCGAAAAGATAAATAAGGTGGCTGCTGAGGCAATAAAAGAATGCATGGCGAAGGGCAAAGAACTTGTTAAAAAGTACAAAGAAAAGAAATTGCAGCTCATACCGGGCAGAAACCTTGAAGAGAGCTTTGAGATATATATTATGCGCTTAACATCTGAAATAAAGCAAAAAGTGGAAGCCCAAATATTAAATGAAAAAGTCAGAACTGTATTGCAGGATGAACCAGAGCTAAACTCGAACATCATGATAGTATCAGGTTCGAGAGGAAGTAGTGCAAACCTTATGAATATAAGCGGCTTCTGGGGACAGGCAGCGGTTAGAGAAGGTAGGCCTAAGAGGGGTTACCACGGCAGAGTGCTGCCGTTAGAAAGAGAGGGCGACGTTGGCATAAAAGCTCATGGTTTTATAACACAGAACTTTATGCAAGGAATGGATGCTGAAGAATACTTCTTCCACGCGATAGGTGGCAGGCAGGGTGAAGTAGACACAGGTGTAAGTACAAAGGTCTCCGGTTATCTATATAGAAGGCTTGCAAACGCCTTGAAAGATCTTTATGTTGACTATGACCTTACAGTGAGAACAAGTTCCAAGCACATTGTGCAATGCCTATATGGCGATGACGGCGTTTTTCCAATGAAAAGTAGATTAGGCAAAGCAATAGATGTAGAAGAGCTTTTGGAAAGAATTGAGAAAGGTGCTGCAGATGCCAAGTAAAAAGGAAAATAAGGGCAAAGCTCCAAAAAGGAAAGCTACTGCTAAAGAGGTTAAAAAAGAAAATAAAAAGGAGAAGAGAAGGATTACATTAAAGGATCGCTTTGCTAATTTGCGAGGCAATCTGCCAGAAAGAGTATGGGATAGTATATTCGAAATAGCTGAGAAGAAAAAACTCAGCGAAGAAAAGATCAAAAAACTTATTGAGGAGGCTAAAAGGGAATATGCAAAGGTCATTGTTGAGCCTTGTGAAGCAGTTGGTATAATAGCTGCACAGTCGCTTGGTGAGCCAGGAACGCAGCTAACGCTAAGAACAAAGCATTATGCAGGTGCATTAGAAGTCAGTGTTGGCTCAGGAATTCAAAGAGTCGAGGAAATAGTTGATGGAAGGAGCAAAACAAAGTACGCTAGCATGACTATCTACTTAAATGAAAAAATAAGACACAATAAGAAAAAGGCTGAAGAGTTTGCGCGCGATTTAGTAGATGTTAGAACAGAGGATGTTGCAAAAGTGAAGGAAGACTTTTTGAAAAAAACCGCTGAAATAGAAATAATCGATGAGAAGGTTGCAGAGCGTAATCTCGATAAAGAAGTGCTTCTTAGTAGAATAAGGGAAGCTGTGAAGAAAGGTAAGGTAATGAAAAGAGCCCATAAACTTATTATCCATTTCCCAAAGGACTACTCGCTTCTTAAACTAAGGAGTGAAGTGCTTAAGATAATGAGGAAGAGGCTGCAGGGAATAAGTGGCATAGAAAAAACCATAGTAGTGGAAGAAAAAGGAGAATATATAATCAAGACCCTTGGGACAAACTTAAAAGCAGTTCTCAAGAGAAAAGAGATTGACCCTTACAGAACAACTACCAATGATGTTATGGAGATCTCGAAGGTGCTTGGTATA
>JAFCEU010000082.1 GCA_017608995.1 Candidatus Iainarchaeum sp.
ATGTAGTTCTGATTTTCACTAAGAAGCCTGGCGAGAAACCAGCTGAAAAACCAATGGCTTTGCCTGCAGGCTCAACAATAGAAGATGTTGCTAAAGCTCTTCACCAGGACTTTTATAAGGGCCTAAAATACGCTCGCGTATGGGGAAGTACAAAGTTCCCAGGCCAGAAAGTGGCTAAAGAGTATGTTGTGCAAAATCGCGATATTGTTGAGCTTTACTGCTGAGCCTTCTTCTGCTTCCTTGTCATCAGATAGACTAGAATCAATGCGATTATTATCGCTAAAAGTATTGATGCGCCAATTGCTTTATCCTGAATTTCTACTGTAAAATTCTTTTCCAATAGGTGCTTGCCGCGAGCATCTTCAAATTCAATCCTTAAAGCAATATGTTGCGTTCCAATAATCGTTGGATCTGGGCTAAAAGAGAAGCTCTTCTTAAAAGAATCACCTGGATTTAGGTACACTATATTATAGTCCCTGTCCTTCACATCGAAATTAGTTGGCGTTAATAGTGATATTTCAACACCCTTTATCTGTTCAGTAGATTTGTTCTTTATTTCTACCTCAATGTAATTTTCCTCGCCTTTATTCATAGTGGGTTTCTTTAAATCTGCCTTTATTTCAAGAGGGCTTTCTATAACCTCCACATACGTGCCTGTGAAATGCGTATATTTCTCGGTTCCATAGTAAAGCGTTATTAAATCTTTTTCATCTTTTTTCTTGAGGTTGCTAAGCGGCTTTATAACAATACCTATGCTTCTTTCTTCGTTTGGGAGAATGGCTTTTAAAGCTGCTATTTCATAGCTCTTGGTTTCAAGCCCTCTTATTAATGCTAAAGAGTCACTAACAACAACCTTTATATTCACGAGCTCAATTGTTTCCGCGGATGTGTTTGTTACCTTTATTTCATATTCACCTATTTCATCTGGATAAAGTTCCAGTACCTTTGCGCTAGTATTTTTTGGAACTATCTCTGCTGTTAAATAGGCATTTACGCCAAGCCCGAGCAAGAGCAGGCACAATACAAAAGCCAAGCTTCTAAAGTCTGCCGAATTCAACCTCTTCATCCCCTTCACCACTTATTAGCGAAACAAGCTTCTTCCGGCTCCTTATAGCATATATTACCATCAAAATAACTATAATTGCAATAGCTGCTTGGAATATCAGCTCATAGTTTATTTCTGTCTTGCCGTTGTCAACAAAAAAGCCCTCTTTATAAACATCTATTGCGTTGTTTAGGGCCTTTCTTGCGTACTTAAGCGCAGTGTCATAATCTTCCTTTTCTAAGTTTGATAGCATTTTTGCCCAGTTGGTTTTTAATTCTTTTAGCGCTAAGCGGTTTTTCCATTTATCATAGTTCTTTTCGTCCATTATAAGCGTGTAGGCTTCTTTAAGCGTCATTAGCTCATTGTTTGTTTTCTTTTCAAGCTCGGTATTTTCTTCATATATAAATCTGTAGCAGGAATCTCTTTTCAGCCTTGAGGCTACCTGCTCCGCATAGCTCGTTGATTTATCTGAAGCATCCAAATAGATGCTTTCCAGATTCTCTTTAAATTGCATATTTGTAGCACTTGTGTACCATTTATCTATCTCCTTTGCCTCATCCGGCAAATCAGCAGTTTCATTCAGCTGCTTTTTCGTATCTCTATCCAATTCCGGGTCGTTTGCAATATCTATCTTGAGTTGCAAAAGCAACGATTCATATTCTTGCTTATCCCTGAACACTCCCTCAAGAGTTTCATAAGAGTCAATGAGCTTTTCCTTGAGCTGAATCTCTTCGCCCGCAATAGGTTCCTTTAAAAATTGAGATTCGAAGGAAACGGCATCAAGCATCTTGCTGTGCAATTCATCAAGCTCTGAAATAATAACATCAAGCATTGAACTCAGCGCATTTGCTTTTGAAACGCCTTCATGGCTGCTAACGGTTTGCGCTATTAAGCTTAACTCAAGCTTTTCGTTTTCAAGCTTCTGTTTTATTGTTGGAATATCGTTGTACTTTAGAATAAACCATATATAGCTTGGATTATCATTTACCTCTTTTTTGAAATCTGTATAGCGAGCGATGAATTCAGCAGTTTGAAATAGAACCTTAGATTTTACCTTTTCTTCCACAACCTTCTTATTGAACTTTTCAAGCGCTATATAGCCAACAACCGCATCATTGGCACTTATCTGCACCACATAATAAGGCTTGCTTTCGTAGCTTATTACAATAAATTTCTTAACAGTTTCATTCTCTCTTAGCACATATGTTTGTTTTGTTAGGAACTGAATGGGGTCATATTCTATTGCAAGCGCATTTTCCATAGTAGCGAGAAGCAGTATAATAACTAATGCAAAAAGTAATTGCCTAGCTATTTTTCCCTTATTTAAAGCAAGATTTCTGTGTGAAAGCATCTAATAAAATAACACTCCATATATTAAAATTATTATGGTTATCCTGAGTTGGCGAATAGTGTTTTTCTTCCCTTCGGCAAGGAAACAGAAAGGGATATAAATATTCAACAACCTTATTCTCTCTTAATGCGAGCCATTGTAGTCTTGGTTGAGCCTGAATATGAGGAAAACATCGGTTTAATAGCTCGTGTTATCAAGAATTTTGGTTTTTCGGATCTATGGCTTGTAAAACCAAAAGCAGATTTCCGTAGCGAGAGAGCAATAAGCAGAGCGATGCATGCTCGCGATTTGCTTGAGAGCGCAAAACTCTTTAGCTCGCTTGAAAACGCTTTAGCTAATGTGGACTTTAGTGCAGCAACAACCGCTATTGCTTCGAAGGATAAGAAAATAGTTAGAAATGCAATAACACCAAAGCAGCTTGCCGAAAATTTCAAAGGCACAAAAGCCAAGCTCGGCATTGTCTTTGGGCGCGAATCATGCGGTTTAACCAAT
>JAFCEU010000009.1 GCA_017608995.1 Candidatus Iainarchaeum sp.
AGCCCGCTGAGATCAGCGATGAAGAATTGCAAGAGGCAGGGATAGAACCTGCAACAGCAGAGGAAGCTTCAGAGATTGGGGCTGAAGAAACACCTGAAGGCGAGTCAGTGGAGGGAGCCGAAGCAACGCCCGAAGAAACTGAAACGCCTGCGGAAACACCACTTGCAGAGGAGGTGAGTGAATGAACGCGAAAATTGTTGCAATGTTAATAGCGATGTTTGCAGTGCTTGCACTTTTGGGTTGCATTCAACCTCAAGAAAAGCCCGGCGAAGCAGTAACGCCTGCAGAAAGCCCAACAATTACGGAACCATCTGACGAAGAGCTTGCAAGTGAAATAGCTTCAAGCGTTGAAACTCCTACGGAGTTAGCGGGCCTAGAAGAACTCGAAGTAGATCTCAACGAGCTTAGCGATCTTGCAAGTGAGCTTACTGAAGAAGGAGAAATCGCAGATTCAGGTATAGACGAAAGCACTTTCGAATAAAAGGTGCTTTCTTTTCTTTTTCTTCTTTTTTCATATTTTAATTTGGAAAAAGGGGCATGGGCCCGGAGGGATTCGAACCCCCGATCCGCAGCTTAGAAGGCTGCTGCCTTATCCACTAGGCTACGGGCCCAATTAGCGCATACAATAATTATTCGCGGAGTAAATTAAAATAGGTTTCGCTGGTTTTTCTGAAAACTTTACTAAAAGTTATTTTACTGAGAGGACGACACTAACCTCGGACTTCTAAAAATTGAAGGAAAAATTGATAAAAAACAAAATTCTTTAAGATATTAATGCCAACAAAACGTGCTCACTTAAAAAATACACACTGAATTTATCGTTTTTTCCTATTTCTTCACATTGAAAATCTTTTCGAATCTTGCTTGTGTAACTATTCGCTTTTCGTCTATGCTGCAGAGCCAAACATAAAGTTTTTTATTTGAAAAATCTTCTGGGAAAAATTTTGGACGCGTTAGTGCGGTAAAGCAGTTAATTTGCTGTCTTTTGTATAGTTCGAATGACGCCATAGGAAAAACAAATATATATTTGTCCACATTATGCAGATATGCGAGCTTTTCCTTCAACTTGCCCTTCGTAGGTCTGCTCATGAGCTCAAAGCCTATTCTTGTACCATTGTGCTCAATAAGGAAATCGTAAGAACCTTTGCGCCCATTTGGAAGTGAAACCGCATATTCAACAAATAATTTTTCCGGGCACAACTCCTTTATCTTTTCAAGTGTTGCTTTATACATAATTTTTTCTACATAGGTTTGATTTTGCATTTGCATAACATCATCCATACGCTTGAGCTATGAATATTGCATATAAAGCAAGCAACACAAATGCATCAAGCCTATCCAATGATTTCTTGTAAAATAACATAACGATGAAAAAGATTATAAACGCAAGAGCAATTAGTGCAGTTCTGAAAAGGATTGATGCAATGCTTAGCTCTGAAACAATTGCGCTTAAACCAACAACTAAGAAAATGTTTGTAATTCCACTGCCAATTATATTCCCAATTAGAATGCCCCCTTTATTTCTCTTTATCGCACTTATGGAAACGCTTAGCTCTGGCAAGGAAGTGCCCATTGCGATTATTGTGATTCCGATAAAAGAAGCATTTATATTGAATGTGCTGGAAAGCTTAAGCGCTGACGTTACAAGAAGTTCTGCGCCAACAATAACGCCAATAGAATACGCAAAAACTAAAAGAAGTTCTCTGAGAACGCGCTTATCAACTACTATTTTTTGCCCCATATCGCTGATTATCGCCGCGCTACTTTCAGTTAACTCGCGCAGGTATTCAGAGCGCAAAAAATAATTTAGGAAATCTGGAAAACCGTACTGCTCGCGATAATACTTTTTGGTTCTGAATAAGAAAGTAAAATATGCGATAAAAAGCAATAACAAAAAAATGCCTTCCAATCTGGAAACAACGTTGCCGAAAAGTACAAAAACCAAAGCTAGGGATGCAAAAAGTAAAAATAGCGCATCTCTTTTCATAACCTGCTTATCAATTGCTAGCGGAGCAAATAGAAGGGAAATTGCCAAAACAAAGCCGATATTTGCAACATTGCTTCCAATAACATTTCCTATCACAAGGTCTCCGCTTCCATGCAAAGAAGCAAGCACTGAAGAAGCAAGCTCTGGAATAGAAGTTCCGATTGCAACTATCGTTAAGCCTACAATTAGCTCGCTAACGCCAAGGATTCTGGCTAAGCGCCCTGCAGATTCAATCAAAGAATCCGATGCCTTTACAAGCAAGCCGAGTCCAACCAGCAGAACCAACAGATAAAACAACATAGAAATAAGAATATGGGTTCTAAATTAAAAATACTTTTGCTGCATGCAAAAATATTTAAATAGCGCAGGTATTATTTATAATGTGAGCTCAAAGAAAGGCATTTTTTTGGTAATTATAATTCTTGTAATTGCAGGTGCGATTTTTGTATATTTAAATCGGGCTGTGCCGCCAAGCGAAGACGCAAGCATTGTAGAGGCCGATGCGAGCTTTGATGTTGATGAAAATTACTTTCCTGAGCCACCTATGACCGCAATTTATTTCTATGAAAATCAGCTTCTATTTGCTGATGATAAAAACGTGAGGTCTGTTTATCTCTATTGGGAAGCATCTACGGATGAATGTGATGTGCTTGCAAATATGCGAATATACACCTGTTCGTTTGATATGCTAAACAATAAATTCTATTTAGAAGACTATTTCGGCAGCACATTAGGGCCTTACAGCTTCACTCCCGGGGAAGTGAGTTCAGATCCAATAAAATTCGAAGAAACCGGCGAGAAATATTATTACCTTGTTTCAAAAGATAAGAAAAGGTTCTACATCATGCTGGCTGCGCAAACGTTCAATGTGCAATTCGGAAAGAAGCTTAGGTTTGTTGGAATGGATGCTGATTTAGATAAGCACGTTGAGCTGAGCTATTATGCTCCTGCATTGCGAGACTTCGAAGGGATAAGTGAAGATTCCACTGCCATATTTGAAGTTGATAGCGATGAGGATGGGAAAGCGGATATAAAATTCTTTACAAGCCCAAGATATAATTATTTAGCGGTACCAAGTGCATCTTACAATTGGCAGGTTCTGTTTTGGGCAAGCCCCTACTGGCGAGGCTTTAATGCGGAAGGTGCAAAAAAGGCGCCTAATGGCAGCGTGATAATCGCAAAACCTTTCAAATTAACAATAAGAATGCCCGAGCGCGACACCACGCTTGAGGAACTCAAAAAGAATCTAAGTGAAGAAGAGCGCGAATATCTGCCTGAGGAAATCTCCAGCGATTAATCGAATAAACTATTGGCAAATTCGCGCACAGCGCTCAGCTTTTTCTCGTTGAGTTCAAATATAGAGGAAATTGTAAGCGTTGCCTTTATCTTTGCTCCGCGTGTTGTTAATACATTTGACATGCGCTTTATAGTCGTGCCTGCGGGCCCGACCGGCGTGCAATAAAGCACAAACTGCTTGCCCTTTGTATTTTTAAGAGACCTAAGGTATGTTTCCATTATCGGCGTAGGGCAGAATTTAAGCACAGGTGTGCCAATTACTATAAGGTCGAACTGCTTTACATCAGTAATAGCTTCTTTAAGAGGAATGTGTTTGTTCTTTCTAAAAAGTTTCACATAGTCATAAAGGCGCATCTCTATTGCTGGTTCAACCGCTTGCATTGTTACCTCTACTGCGCGCTCCTCAAATACCTTTTTCATTGCCTCTGCTACCTGTTCGTTTGTTTTATTGTGCGCTTGATAAGCTATCAGAACCTTCATAAACAAGACCTTCAAGGAATTTACGCGCAAGCAAGCCAAGGGTTTCTAGATGGTAGCCTCCTTCGAGCACGGCAAAGCAAGGTAGCTTTGCATTAGAAATTATTGAGCCTATCTTCTTAAATGTTTCTGGATTGGTAATATTCAGCTGCGAGCCAACGTAAAACCTATCAGCATAGAAAATATCAAAGCCTGCAGAGCAAGCAATTAACTCTGGTTCAAAGCTCTGGCTTATTTCTTTGAGCCCCTTTTCGAATATTTTCAGGTATTCTGCATCAGCAGTGCCTGGCTGCAAAGGGACAAGCTTTGTTGTATTATCGCGGATTGGAAAATCGCGCCATGGATAGATCGTGCCTGCATCTTGGTGCATGGAAAAGTAGTAAACCGCTTCGCTACCAGTAAAGATATCCTGAGTGCCCTGCCCCAAATGCAGATCAAAATCTATAACCAAAATTCGCGAATAATTTTTAAGCAAGGAGGCAACAGCGATCGCAATATTGTTTAGGTAGCAGAACCCTTCAAAGAAATCCTTGCCTGCATGATGCCCGGGTGGCCTCGCTAGTGAGAAAGCGAACTCTGAAGCGTGCTTTGCGGCAATAATTGCAGAGCCTGCGCTCAGCTTTGCTATTTCGTATGTTTCTTTCGAGAAGGGGTTATCTATACTTCCAAGCCCTCTTTCCGAACGCTCTTTGAGTTCAGCGAGCAAGTGCTTGGTATGCACTTTTAAAAGTTCCTTTTCGCTAGCTGGCTTCGCTTCAATATAATCGCCAAAACCTTTCGCATCTAAAGCATGCTTTATCGCTAACACTCTTGCAGCCCGCTCGGGATTGCCTTCAAAATCATGCTTCAAAAAATCGCTTGAATAAACGACCTTCATAAGAAGAAGCTGCTACAAAGGGTTTTTCTAAATTATCGTTTCATATTTCATTTATGAACTTCCCGGAAATGCTCTTACTTATAATAAGCTTTGCGCTCAGCCTTTGGGTTGTTAAAGCAAGCGCGCAGCTTGCCTACAAGCAAGAAGTGACATGGGAGCAAGCGTTCCTTCAGTGGCTTCTGCTGCTCATATTAGCGTTTTTAGCATCAATAGTACTAAGCTTGTTCAAGTTTGGATACCTGATTGAAGCACTGACCTTCAAGCTTTTTTAGCGAGCAGGCGAAAAATTTTTATATATCGAGATAAACATATATTGTTTAATGGTCCTAACGATTGCGCACAGGGGCGCTTCTGGCCACGCTCTTGAAAATACATTGAGCGCTTTTAGAAAAGCTCTCGAACTGAAAGCGGATATTATAGAATTTGATGTGCGTTCTACTTTGGATGGAAAAATTGTTATAATACACGATGATGACATAGCGCGCACCACAAATGGCAGAGGGTTTGTGAGCAAGCTTAGGCTTGAAGAGCTAAGCAGATTTTCAACCTTAAATGGCGAGAAGGTTCCTCTGCTGGAAAACGCATTGGAGCTATTGGGCGGTCGTTGCAAAATAAAAATTGATATAAAAGCTTGCGGTTTTGAAGAAAAACTTATTGAAATGATTGATAATTACGCAACAAGAAATTCGGTAATACTTACCACCGAGCTGCCGTCTGTGATAAAGAGGATAAGGGAATTTGAGGATAGAATTCCGTTTGAGTATGGGTTTCCTAAAAAAGAACCAATAGAAACAATGCTGGCCAAAGCTGCGAAGGTTAAAGCAAATATAGTAAGCCCTTACTACACGCTTGCTTCAAAAGAGCTTGTAAATAGTGCACACAAGGCAGGTTTAGCGGTAAATGTTTGGACTGTAAACGATATTAAGATCGCAAATCAAATGATAGAAATGGGTGTGGATTCAATAACAACTGATTTTCCAGAAATAGTTCCCAAAAAGGCTGTTTTCAAATAACCGATGTCTCAGGAAAAAGCACGGAGATTGTTTAAATCAACGACTTAAACTTGGACGGCAACTTTTTTGAAGGTCGGGCCATCTCCAACAGTAATCCATTTATTCTGATTTTTTTGAGCAACCATCTTTTTTGGTCATGAAAACCCACTTGCTTTGTATATATTTACCCATATAGATAATGTGCTTGCCAATAAATTTTACCAACAATTTTCGAAACAGAAACTAAAACCGTAAACTTTATACGTCTATATCTATTGATATATAAATATAACGGAATCACTAAAAACTTCACATAGTCGCAAACTTTACGTGGATTAATATGGGGGAAAAAGAGGAAGATAGAACTTCAGATGCTATTGTCTCACTGAAGAGAATATTTGAAAATCCACTTTCGCGTCATTTAATTAAGTATTTTACAAAGAAAGAACGGCTTGACAATGCTTTAGAGATATATTGCAGTCTCAGACAGCCAAAAGGAATCAGAGAAAGAATAAATGCTTTCATAATAGGACAGGCCATTAACAGAGGAGCCGAGGTTTTCGGTGGCAAAAAAGAAGATTTTGTGAATTATTTTAAGGAGCCTGTTCCAAGAAGAGGGCTAAGCCTTGTTTTAAGAAGCATAGCAGAGTATGGAGTAACAAAACCACAAAAGTTAGTAGCACCATTCCTTGTTGTTTGGGATTTCACAAGGAGGTGCAACCTCAAATGCAAGCATTGTTATGCCAATGCCGGGAAGCGTGCTCCCAACGAATTAACAACAGAACAGGCGAAAGCGGTGGTAGACCAATTGGATAAGGCAGGTGTTGTCGCTGTAGCTCTCTCCGGGGGAGAGCCAACCATAAGAGAAGACTTTTTCGAGATTGTGAGGTATATTCACAAGAAAGGCATGCATGTAAGTGTTGCATCTAACGGAACATTAATAACGAAAGAGTTCGCAAAGAAATTGAAAGACGCAGGGGTTGATTATATAGAGATAAGTTTGGATCACACTGAGCCAGGCATACATGACGAGTTCAGGGGTGTTAAAGGCGCATGGGAAAGAACAGTTGAAGGAATCAAGCACTGCGTAGAAGCTGGCATAGTTACATGCATTGCCACCACAGTTACAAAATACAATTATGACAGCATACCTGACATGATTAAGTTTGCGCAGAAGCTGAAGGTTCATAGATTTATTGCATTTAATTTTGTTCCAACAAGACGCGGTAAGGACATAATAGACACGGACATTACTCCAGAGCAAAGAGAGCAACTCCTCAATTTCCTTTACGACAAACTGGAAGAAAAAAATAATCTGGAGGTATTTTCGACATGTCCTGCTTATGCAAGAATAAGTTTGGAAAGGGTGAATGCCGGCGAAAAAGGGAGCGTTGCTCCAACACATTTTGCAGCTGTGGAATTGAAAGGAAGGGCAATAGCCCTTGCTGATTTTATCGGAGGATGCGGAGCCGGTAGAAATTATTGTTCTATTGAATACAACGGTGACATTCAGCCGTGTGTGTTCCTCCCTATCAAGGTCGGGAACGTTATTAAAGACGGGTTTGAAAACATCTGGAAAAATTCAGAAGTTATGCAAAAGTTGAGAGATAGAGAACTCCTTAAAAATGGGTGTGGTCAGTGCAAATATAAGTATATTTGCGGCGGTTGCAGAGCGAGAGCATACGCTTACACTGGCGACTATCTTGCTTCCGACCCTGGATGTATTGTTGTTAAAGAATTGGAAATTGAAAAACAGGGGAAGCCTCAACAAACTTTATATAGGTGTAGCTTGGTCTAAATTTAATATAGAAATACCTCTCAAGGGCTTTTATTTCCAGCTTTGGGTTTTAGAGGTTGTTCTATTAATTGTTATTTATGTAACAACCATAAGTTTTTTTAAAGGTTATTATATAAATAATATCCTATGAAAAAGCTGATAAAATATATACTTTCTGAAAAAGGCGGGACAGTAGCAAGTAAGGACGAGCTCAAAGAAATATGCAGAAGATTCAGAGCAAGCGTTGATAAAACAGTAAATTTCATGATCTCCTATGGGTATCTGATACGGATTTTGAGAGGGCTGTACTACGTTAAGAGCATTGAGGAGTTCAAGTTTAAGAAAAGCATAAACACGCTGAAGCTTATTTCCTTGGGGATGTCGAAGCTCAAAACCGAATGGTACTTTGGCCTGCACACCGCGTTTGTGCTCAACGGCTTAACGCACGAATACTCAGCAACAACATTCGTTATGAGCAATAGAATATACAGAGCAAAACCGATCAATATCAATAACGAAAAGGTGAAGTTCATAAAGCTAAAGCCAGCGCTTTTTGGATTTGGTATTGTAGAAAAAGATTCAATAAAATTTTCAGATGTTGAAAAAACCCTGCTGGATGAAATATATATTTCCAGATACAGATCTGTGCCTGCTGAGCGAATCATTTCGATTATGGAGGAATATGGGAAGAATATTAGAAAAAGCAGGCTGAGCAGCTATCTGCGCTTCTATCCGAAGAGTGTAAGAAAGGTTGTTGAAGATGCTGGAATTATCTGAATTTGTTGAATTTGTGGATGAAAAAGCAAGCGTAAAAAAACCATCGCTTGTGGAAAAGGACATTCTGATTCATGGAATTCTTAATGAAATAGTTTCATCAGAATTGGGAAAGCTCTACCTTTTCAAAGGCGGAAGCTACCTTGTTAAGTGTTATTTTGGGTATTACCGCTTTTCTGTTGACCTCGATTTTACCTGGCGGGAGCAGTCGTTCTGGAACAAATTGGGAAAAAAGAGCCTGCGAAGAAAACTTCTCGAGCAGACAGAGAGGTTTGAAAGAGAGATGTTTGTTGTTGCTCCGCCAGCCGAATTCTATAGATTTATGGGGGAATTTGAAAAAGCGCTGAAAGAGATTGGATTAGCAGCGATGCAGTATCGGAGCAAAGGTGGCGCCTATTATAAACTTAGAAAAAAATTAAAGTTGATTAACCAGATTAGCTAGTAAACCCCAAATCCAGAACACACTGGCGAATTAGTACAAAATCTTTAAATAAGTTTTTAATCGCCTAAAGTTCAACTAGAAAAAGAAGTGCGGGGTAGCCGCTTAATCCCAACTGTTCAATGCCTCAGCCTAGGACCGGTTGAATTTACGAATTATATATAGTGCAAGGTTTTATTTAAATTTTTTGGTGAGTTAGAGTTTGTTGATTAATTTCCAATTGTAATAAAAACAAATATAATTAAGAAAATTTAAGATCTTTTTTAGATGTTGATTATGTTCAACAAACAGTTTTTACCAACAATAGAAGATATCGAAAACAAAGAAGCGAAAAAGCTAGCTCAAAATCTTAAAGAAAAATCAATTAGGAGCACTCTTACAAATATTGTGGATTGGCAGGAAAGAAATTTGCAATATTGGATTGATCGTAGTGATATGTTTTTTCTGTTGTGGTGTCTATTACTCGTTTCTCTTTGTTTTTTACCTATCCAAATAAACCTCAAACTTTTTTTAATTGGCATTCTTCTTCTACTCGCATTATTTGATATTGCTTATGTCCTCACTTATATTCTTCCGCTTATTGGTTCCCTAATAGTGGCATTCACTTTCATCCTATCACATAATTTTTCAGTTGCTAACAAAGTACTTCCAATAAGCCAATTGGTGGCATTATCTGTGACATTTGGCGCGATAATTTCTCTTTTGATTTATTTAATATACAAATACAGAAACATTAAATCAGCCCGACCGGAATTTAAAGTAGGGGATACCTTCAAATTAAGTCTACCCGTTGATAAAATTCTAAAATATCGCTTAGCGATTTGCAGAGATTATGCAAAACTTACCGCAACTTTGCTCTTGAATTTGTATTCTAAAAATAAAATTTATTTTATTCTTATACCACTACACGTTGCAACTGCAATAAAAATCAGGAATAAACTTTATGTTTTAGACCAAAGATTGCCAATTTTAACTTTAGAAAAATGGTTAATGTTTTGGAAAGAAAAGATGTCAAAAAACAAGTTCTTTTGTGTTTTATCTTATATCCGTAGAAATTTTGGAGAAGGGGAAGCAGAGATTTACGAAATACGCCCCGCTCAAAAAAATATTAGTACTAAAAAAATAGAATCTAAAAGATTGCCTGCTACAAAGATTCCAAATGTTGATACAGTAAATCTAACAAATAAATTAGCGAAAATGCTAGAGATAAAGCAAATTTCAAGAAAAAGAAGGCCAAGTTTGAAAATCCCACTTGAAGACTATGCCATGCTTTATGATAAAGATAAAATAACAGAGTTTTCGTTGATAAGGGCTATCAAAAATAAACTTGAAAATGAACTTTGCGGAAATTTGAGTAAAATTTCCAATATTGAAATAACCCAAAAGAAAAAAGATCTGATCTTGAAAATATATACAAAATAAGTGATGAAATTTCCCTGAAAACTTGCGTGAATTTGGCGAACACTTTAATACCATCTATAGCTCACGTACTCCTTTCTCTTTTCCGGAATCTCCCTTATAAACTCTTCCAAATATTTCTTAACCTGCAACGCTTCATCCTTGCTTTTTATCTGCTCCTTCGTTTTGAGGTTTATTAGCTTGGTTTGCTTCCCTCTTCCGATTTTGATCAAAAACTCCTCTTCTGCTTCACCGTTCCCATTTTCAATAACCTTCTCGAGTTTCTTCAACCGCTTAAGCAGTTTCCTCTTCTGCTCCTCCACTTTTTGAGTGAACACCTTAACAGGATCGAGGATGAAGTAGTTTCTCGGCGGGGTGTTTGAGCATCTTACCAATCCGCAGTTTATAAGCTCCTTCAGAACAGCGTAAACAGTTGCCTTGCAGATGCCGGTTTCGTCCATTATTTGCTTTGCGGTTTTGACCTCGCTCGAAAGAAGGCAAAAATAGACCTTTGCATGGTTGGTGCCGAACCCCTCTATCAAATCAGAATAAACCTGCACCAGTAAGGCTTCCTCTTCCTTCATTGTACCGCCATACAGCGGGTTTTCGGCACCGTTACTGCATGCGGCTTTTTTGCACTCTGCTGGTTAATAATGTAAATAATTGTGGACTGATTTATTTAAAATGTTAACTTTTATGAGTGAATTGGTTGGTTTTGCGTGGTTTTGGAGCTAAAAGGGGACACAATTTAACTTAATAAAACTTCGCTTTAGATTTGCTTTTAAGACGCTATTAAGGGGTAAAAAGCATGGGATTAGTGTTAGACACTAAAAGAGGGAAAGAAGTAGCAAAACTACTTTGCGATAAATTTTTAACGGAAGGCATTCATGGGCTAAAAGATATGCCTGAAGACATCATGCCCAAAGGCATGGAAAAAGGCTCACTTGAACACGTGATGTTTATAACCCTAACAGTTTCAATTGATTACCAAAGAGATGCGCCTGCCTTGTGGAGAGCGGCAAGAGAAACCTTTGAAGATGAAAACACCAGATACTTGTTTGATCCAAAATCGCTGGATGAAACCCCTATTGAAAAAATCATTGCAGATATGCAAAAACACAAGCTATCGAAGAAGCCCCAAAAGGATGCCCGTATTTGGAAGGCTTTAGGCATAGCATTTTATAGGAAATGGGACGGCAATCCTCAAAACTTTCTTCAATGTTGTAACTGGGATGCGCCAACAGTTTTAAAACAATTAAAAAATAGCGTTCATTTGTACAATGGCCGGAAGGTACCTGATTACCCTTACCTTCGCGGGGACAAGATCGGCCCATTATGGTTAAGGATGCTTAGAGACAATGTTGGAATTACGAAATTAAAAAATTTGGGTGATATTCCTATTCCGGTAGATATTCACATAGCGAGAGCTACCTTAACAACGGGTGTTGTAAGAGGCCAATTTAAAGGTCGCCTAAATGACTTGTTTGAGCATATAAGAATGGCATGGTTTGAAAGCGTGAGGGGACTAACTATTAAAAATAGACCTATGATCGCTTTGGATGTTGATGAACCTCTTTGGCACTTATCAAAATACGGATGCTCAAAGAGGGATAAGACAACAGGTTCTTGCTCAAAGTATGTGGAATGTGAAGCAAGGCAATATTGTATAAAGGGGAAAATCGAAATTAAATCAGGGAAAGCGGAAGTAAACACATAAGATAAGGTGGCTGCTACTTGCAGAAATGGAAGAAGTTATTCAAACATTTCCTTTACCTTGCTTAAGTATATCCTTTTTTCTTCTTCCAAGCGTTCAAACTCCCTTATCTGCTCGGCTACACCCTCAGGCAAAGCGCCATTCTCAAGCAGCTTCAAAAGTGCATTAGTATTGAGATCGGACACTTTTTCCCACAGATTATTTTCTTTCACCAATTCTTCTAGGTCCTTCCTTTCAGGATCGCTCTTTTTTGGAAGCTTCACTCTTCTGGTTATCTTCACCCTCGCTTTGTAATCAGAGCCCTGAATGATCTCAACACCCTTTCTTTTTGCGTACTCAAACAGCGCTTCTTTCACCTTCTCAAGCTCTATTTCAATCTCTCTTGCCTGCTCTCTTAGCTGAACAAATTTATTCACAAGAGTAACGCCTTCCTCTTTTAAGTACTCATTCGCTTTCAGCTGACTTGTTTCAAAAATATGTTTCTGCATGGGGCAAACTCTCTGGTACTCGCACCACATGCAGAGCTTTGATTCCTTTGCAGGGAAGTTCTGCTCCTCTTCAGCTTTTTCTATTGTTTTGATCAGCTCAATTGTTTCCTTTTTCAACTGCTCTAACTGCTGTCTGCTTCTTTTGCGCCTGAACTCGGTATCAAACGCTAAGTAGTGCCACACAAGCTCTGTGTTTTCAGGCTCGGCATCCTCAAATCTGTTGTGCACACCGATTTCATAAAGCGCTAATTGCCTATCTGCATCAAGGTTTTCCTGCATGGGCAGCCTTCCAAGCGAGGTTTTGTAATCGTGTATCTCAAATGTTCCATCCTCGCGCCTGGCAAGCCTGTCAATGTAGCCCTGCATTCTGTAATTCCCTTCGCCATTCAGATAGAAGGAAACCCTTTCCTCTAAGCAAAGAGTAACCGCATCGTTGAACGGAGCATATCTTTTGTAACAGTCGCGTAAGCACTTCTCGCCAACTTTGCGGTAGTTCTCAGCAGAGTAACTTGGATTAACAACAGTAACATTCTCGTGCCAGTTCTTGAGCCAGCGCTCATTGTAGTAAGCGATTAAATCTGATTCGCTGACCTCTTTCTGCATCTTCACATCTCTGTAGAGCTTTTCTAAAGCTTCGTGAACTCTGCAACCTAAAAAGGCTTCAATGCTCTCCACTTTTTCAACTTCGGGCTTTTCAATATAGCGGTAGAAATAGCTTCTCGGGCAGTTCTCAAAGCACGCTAACTTTGAATGCGAGTATGTTGGCATGCTAAACCCTCAAAGTGTAATTTTTGTAGTAATATGAGTAAAATCGCTTTTAAGGTTTATTATTCCGCTTTTGAAGTTCTGTAAAACTTGATTTTTCTACAACCCGCTATTTCTCTGCCCATCCAAAAGTAATTGCTGCTGCATTGAAGCTAAAATCTGCTGAACTCTGTCAGGATTCGCTTTTGAAAGGTTTTTGACCATATCTAACAGCTGAACCAGAACAATTGAGCCTTTCTCATCCAAATGCTTTATCTCGTCCACTTCGTATTGTGCTGAGGGTTTCAATGGAAGCCAGCACTTCTCGCAGTATTCAAAGGTGACATCGTTTACATGGCCACAGCGGGGGCACTTCAAAGGCTTCAGAATATCTTCTTTCTTTTCCTCCTTCTTCAGACCGTAGAGTTTCAGGATTGCATCGTCCATCTGCTTGCCGCTCAAGTGCACATAGCGAGCTGCCATATCCGAATCACGGACCCATCCGAAGTACTCCTTCATCTGCGCTTCCGTTAAGAACTGCGCCAAATAAGTTGCTCTGGAGTGTCTGAAGTTGTGCGGGTTCACAGGTTTTTTCAGGCCTGCCCTTCTTGCAATTTTGTGAAGCTGAAGTCTCATTGTATCATAGGTCATCAAAGAAACTTTATCCACATTTGTGCTGACCCAGAGAGGTGCTTCCGGATCCTCTCTTCTAGGATGGTGGTTTATTCACTCCAGCAGATAAGGAGCAGCACTAATCAGGCGGATTCTTCGCAGGCCTGTTTTTCCGTTTATTGTGATCTTACAGCCAAACTCATCAAAGACGACATGCTTTATTTTCATTGTTCCGATTTCGCCAGCTCTCACACCGGATTCCCATAGGACTGCAACAAGCGCTTTGTCCCGTTTGTTCTCGCAGAATTTGAGAAGAAGCTTTACATCCTCTGGTGTGAGCAGCTCCTCAGGGAGCTTCTTGATTCGGTTTTCCTTGACACGCATCCAAGCAACACATTCTGGGTACTCGTTGTCGCCGTTAAGCCACTTGTGGAACACTTTAAGAACCTTGATGTAGGTGTGCACGGTTTCTTGAGATAGCCCCTTTCTCTTAAGCTCTGCTATGAATTTCATGTAATCTTCCTTTGTGGCTTTATCAAAGTCTTTGCCCAAAGCGATAGCAACAATTTTCAGAATATTTGTTTGTCTTGATATTCTCGCAACACTGAGATCTCTAGCAAAGTTGTAGTCGTGGAATTTGAGAATCAGCTCTTTGTTGCGCTTCGATATCTTTTTGGATTTTTGTCGTGGAATTTGAGAATCAGCTCTTTGTTGCGCTTCGATATCTTTTTGGATTTTTTAATAGATTCTATTTCCTTATCTAAAAGCTTCTTATAATCGTGGAATTTTTCATACATTTAACTACGCCCTCCTGCACCGAAAAATTTAAAAAGGCAAGAGGCGGAGGGCGCCGAACAAAAAAGCCAACGCCCAGGCCGGGACTCGAACCCGGATCGCAGCCTTCCTGCAATTTGCTGAATATTAGCAGCGGGTTGCTGGAGGTATCGGAACCCGCCCGTTTGGTTGCTGGGGATAATAAGGACCCGCTGGAGGTCCTTATTTCGACAGGGCCGCATCCTAACCCTTAGACTACCTGGGCATGAAATATAATTATAAGTTAGATGCAAGGTTTAAAAAATAATTGCTTAGCTGCGTTCAAACACGTATATCAAGC
>JAFCEU010000083.1 GCA_017608995.1 Candidatus Iainarchaeum sp.
CTCTTTGTTAACGCTAGAGATGCTGCAGCATTTATAGCTAAAAAAGTGCATCCAAAAGAAAAGCTTTTCTATTATGGTTACAGAGGAGAGCGCTTCTTGAAGTTCCCGCTTTACGTTGCGCAGAGCGCGGTTATAGCTTCTGTGCTTAAGGAGTTCTCAAACTATAAATCTAAATTTGAAGCTGCGGATGCTGTGCTAAACAGCGTATTTTCAAGGCAGTATGCTAACGGCGCTCTGCCTTCATTTAACACTTATTACAATATATTTGAAAAAACTAAGGCATCGCAAGCAAAGGAAAAACGCTGGCAGGACATTTTGCCTTGCCCCTGCTGGAATGCATTAGCGTTCGAATACCTAACAGAGCTGTTGCCAGTTAATCCAAATTTGCCAACGATAACAGCAATATTCCCCTGTGATTATGAAGCTAGCGAATACACTATTAAAGAGCGCGACGCTACTGTGGTGTTTTTTGATGGGAAGGGAGCATTAGCTGCAAAATGGTTTAAAAAGCACGATACCTGGCTATTTGGAAAGCTTTACACAAGCATGCGCAAGCGCAGAGTGAAAGCCGGAAAAAGGGCAATGCGTTCAGAAGAAAAGCAAAAGAAAAAAGCGAAAAAAGAAAAGGCTCTTGGAAAAAAGCGAGCGGAAGTGAAAAAAATAGCGGAAAAACCTACTGAGCAAGTGCCAGCAAAAACAAAAGAAAAGATTGAAAAAAGCGCTGAAGAAAAGAAGCCTCTCTTTGGCTTTTTATTCAAGAAGTGATTTCTCTCTAATTAATAAATAAATTTTGCCCTATGGATTGATTGGATGGATCGCGTTAGTTTTATTTTAAGCAATTCTTACGGCAGAGTACTTGATGCTGGCTTCAATGCGTGCTCGCTTCATGAAAGAGTAGTGGAGAAGTTTGGCAGGCGGAATGTTTTTGGGATAGATATTGTTATTGAAAAGCGCTACAAAGGAAACTATGTGAAAGCAAGCGCTGAGAGCATGCCTTTCAAAGATTCTGTATTCGATTGCATAATTGCTGGCGAATTAATTGAGCATTTAAAAAAGCCGAAAGATTTTATAAAAGAGGCCAATCGCGTACTGAAGGATTCTGGATCATTAATTATAACAACTCCAAATAGAAAAAGCCTTATAAACAGGCTTTTCCATTCGTATGAAGCACCTCTACATTTCTCGCTTTTTTCACGGGAAGAGTTATTTGAATTGCTCGAAAAGAATGGTTTCAAGATTGTTAAATTTGCATGCTTCCCATACACTGAGGAAAGCAGTTCTGGTTCAAGGCATAAGAGTTTTTTCTTTTTGAGAAAGGTTCTGCACAGATTTTTACCACAATCCTTGCAGGAGAATATGTGCTTGGTTGCAGTAAAGCAATAGCCGCCCTTATAATTTTTGTAAGAACTCCTTTGCAGTTATAATTGAAATTCCTCTAAATTTCTTTAACTTCAGCAGATGCTTATCCCCAGTTATGATAAACTCTGCGCCAGCGGCTATTGCACATTCTAAAACCTTGTTATCTGCTGGGTCATCTCTAATTATTGTAATCTTTTCTTTGGGCACAACAATGCGGGTAATTAAACACCAATCTAGCAGAGCATTTTTAATCTCCTCTTTTCCAATTTTATTTTGGAATTTTCTTTCAAGAACGAGTTTTAATTCCTTTAATATTTCCATACTCGCATATGCTACGATTTTTCCCTCTAAAATGTGTTTTAACAACCCAAATTCATTCCCTTTCCAGAACATTGCAGAGATCATAACATTGGTGTCTAAAACGACCTTCATTAAATCACTCTGCTCGAATTTCTGCTATTGCTTTTTCAACATCCTTCCTTGTGAGCCTTGCCTTCTTTACTTTCTCCCTTATTTTAGCAAAATCGGCAAGAATTTTTTCTTTACTCAATTTTCTCAAAACAATTGTTTCCCCATCGAGAGCAATAACCGTAAAGATACTATCTTCATCTATATTCAGAAACTCACGTATCTGCTTAGGGATTACCACTTGACCACGAGTACTCATTTTTGTAGTTTCCACAACCACCATCGAATCACCTATATAATGCTAAACAGAAAAGTTAATAAGATTTTCTTATTTGTAAGAAAAACCAAAACCGCCCAATGGAAACTCTTTATTTTTAATCATTTCTTTAAATGGTTTTCTTGATGAAGAAACTGTTAGCGTTAATTGGCATCGCTCTGTTTTTGCTTATTCTGCTCAGCATAGATTTGAATAAAATGCTAATCTTTCTATCAAAAGCAGATCTAACGCTTATTGCTCTTGCAATACTTATTTTGATTTTAACAATTGCAATTAGATGTGCAAAATGGTTCCTAATATTAAAACAGCAGGACATAGAGCTAAGCTTCTGGAAAGCGTTCAAATACTATTATATCGGCATTGTTTTAGGTACATTCACACCTGGGCGCTTAGGCGATTTTGCAAAGGCCCTTTACCTAAAAGAGCATGGCTTAGCAGAAGTTTTCGCCTGCGTGCTTGTGGACCGCCTAGCTGACATAAGCATTTTGTTTTTTACAGGCCTGCTCGCAAGCATGCTTTTTTCTCTTTATTTTGGTGTTGAGATATTTTCCTCAGCGATGCTCCTGCTGCTCATTGTGCTTTTTTGCCTTGCAGCCTATATTTTCCTCAACGAACC
>JAFCEU010000084.1 GCA_017608995.1 Candidatus Iainarchaeum sp.
TATATAATAATTGCCATCAGGGACATTAGTCAGGTCCCAGGTATAGGTGCATGATGTGAGGAATCGCCAGTCTGTGCCTTCGCAGCTTAGATTTGCTATGCTTTCATAGTTATCAAGATTCAGGTCTGATGCTATAATATTCTGGAATTGCCCTTGGCTGGTTGAATAGGCAATCTTTGCATGGAGCTCTTCAGATTCATAGTCGCGAACATAAAAGGAAATCCGAAACGTTCCACTTACATAACCGTATTCATTGCTATCATATACTATCTCAGGTGGAATGTTACGGAATATGGCTGCAAAACCCAGCTGCGTGGAATAAGTGTCGGTATTTAAAGCACCAGCAGGCGATCCTATGCCAACATCAAGAGCTTTATAAGTTGTGCCACTTGTAGAAGCGCTAGGCTCTATTGTATATCCTTCAAGTGAGTAAGTGGCAAAAGTACCTAAAGGCAGAAAGAATATAATAGCAAATACTAGTAAATACCAAGGTTTTTGCATCTAATCCCTTTATAGTTTTTTAATAGAATAAGGGATTCTTCTTAATAATTTTTTCGCTTTTATGTTGCTGTTGGTTTTTTCTGGCACGCTAACTTGACATAGCTCTCAGCAATTTTTGAAGCAGAGCTGGATTGCAAAGAGCTTTAAAAAACGCGTGGAGGAAAGGAATGTTTACTGCTTTGATTTAAAGGATCTGGAGAAAGTGTTCAGGAAATGAAAAACAAAATCTGTTGTTGTCCAATTGGCAACAAAATGTTTAAAAAAAGTTAACAATATGTTTATTTTATGCGAACACTCATTCCAAAGGGCAGAGAAAAAATTTTTGAGTTCATTCTGAACAACCCGGAAAAAGAGCTCAGAATAAGAGAGCTTGCAAGAGAACTGAAATTAAGTCCAGCGTATGTAAGCAGAACCCTGAAGTGGGCGAAAAAACAAGGAATAGTTAAAAACAATAGGGTAAATCTTTCAAACCCGCTTGCAAGAGCAATTAAAATATTCTTAAATATCAAAAAAATAACTGAAAGAAAGATTGTGCAAAAATTAGAAAAAATAGGCATTGATGGTGCAGGCATTTACGGAAGCTGGGCAAATGGCACAAATACCGAAGATAGTGATCTGGACATCTGGATAAAAACAGGGAAAAGGGTGAGTGAGGCAAAAATAGCAACAGCTGCCAGTGAAATAAGAAAAGCTCTTGGAACGAACACGCAAATTTTAGTACTTGATAGAGAACGCATGGAAAAAATAAAACAGGAAGACCCTGTTTTCTATTACTCCCTGCTATTTGGCTCGATAATATTATTTGGTGGGCCCATTGAATGAACTGGAAAGATGCTTTGAAAAGGGTTAATAAGGAAGATTCCTCCATCAAAGGAGAGAGCACTAAAAAGCCTGAATAAGGCAAAAAAGTGGTTAAATGAAGCAAAAAGGAATCTTGCATCAGAGCTGTTTGACAGCTGCCTTGTATAATCTTACTCTGCTATGTTTCATGCATGCAGAGCACTACTTTTTAAGGATGGTTACAGGGAAAAGAGTCATTATTGCGTTGCAAGATACATTGAGGAAAAATATGTCAACAATGGCAGGCTTGACAGAATCGTTGTTGATTTACTGGACAGATTCAGAGAGCTTCGGCACAGAGATTTATACGAATTGGATTTTTCTGCGATAGAAAGCGATGCTGAGGAAGCGGTAAAAAACGCCGAACTGGTGATAAAGTGCATAGAAAAACTAATTTCTTGAATAAACCGCGTGCAGTGGAAAGAATTCGAAGTAATTCTTTTCATCAAACCAGGCGCACTTGAAATCCTTTACAGCAAGCTTTGTTCTGCTCGCTAATGCCAAGGCATAAACCACCAATTGCTCAATTGGTTTAACCTTTGCAGCTTCAGGTTTATAGTCAAGAATATGGATGCTGTTATTCTTTATCTGCAATAAATCAATATGGCCGGTAATGGGCGTTCTGTAGCTGTGAAAATCAAAGGAAAAGTTCTTCTTTCTGTAATAAGCAATATCATCATTGGTAAGGTAAACCGGCACCTCAGCAGCAACTGTAACAGAATCGTTTGCAAGCATAAAATTCTGAACAGAGGAATGTCTTGCTCTGTTATTCGGGCATGCTGAAAGCGAGAGTTCTGCCAGTTTGTTTGCCAAATTCCGCTTTTCCAGTCTTTTCACTTTCAGGAGTTTTCCTTTAATCCTTGAAGCTCTCTGCTCCAGCACTTCATCACTTATTCTGAAAATATGGTGGGGAAAGCTTTTGCTTGGAATCCTTTCCAGATAGGATTTCAGTGCAAAAAACTTTCTTTCGGGCAGCTCCTTGGCAAGCAATTCAAGCTTTGCTCTGTGCAACTGAAACTCATACTGCTGAGAGTGCTCCAAGCGCTTTCCTAAAACCATTTTTCCTGCCGGAAGAACCCTCAACGCCTTTTTCCTCAGCCTGGCGAAAGAGCAAATATTGCTGTAATCCTTCAACCAAGCGTGCACTGTCTGCGGCTTGATACTGAGAGAAAAACGCTTGTTTATTTTTTCAGCGGTTTCCTTCAAGGTAAAGCCAGAATTGTAAAGCGAGAGCGCTCTCACAATTACTTTGGGAGGATAGCTCCTCTGCCCGAGTTTCTTCTCTGTAAAAAACCTGCCGCAATCCTTGCA
>JAFCEU010000085.1 GCA_017608995.1 Candidatus Iainarchaeum sp.
GGGCTATAAGATTGATACATTGATAGCTGGCTTGGGCATAGCCGGCATCGCGGTAGCGTTTGCATTGCAAAGAATACTTGAGGATATATTCAGCGCCTTTTCAATATACTTCGACAAGCCGTTTGAGGTTGGAGATTTCGTTATCGTTGGTGAAGACATGGGAACTGTAAAAGATATCGGCCTGAAATCGACCAGGATACAAACGTTGCAAGGTCAAGAGCTTGTGATATCAAACCACGAGCTCGTGAACACAAGAATACATAACTACAAAAAGATGAAGAGAAGGCGCATAGTTTTCACCTTTGGCGTAACATATGAAACACCCATAAAGCACCCATAAAGAAATTGGAGAAGATTCCAAAGATTGTAGAGAAAATATTTGATAAGCTTGAGTTAGCTGAGCTCGATAGAGTTCACTTCAAAAGCTTCGGAGATTTTAGCTTAGTGTATGAAGTTGCTTACTATATGAATGTTCCAGATTATAGAGCGTATATGGATACGCAGCAGCAAATCAACTTAGAATTAATGAAAGCGCTCCAGAAGGAAAAAATAGAATTTGCATATCCTACACAAACAATTTACGTGAACAGGATAAAATAATGCATTCCAACAGCACAACAACTTTTTGAATATTTGAAAAAATTTAAAAAGGTATTACTATAGTAATACTATTAGAGGTGATAAAATGCGAACCATCCCAGCAAAAATCACAGAAAGGCTGGAAGAGGAGATGGAGGAAATTATAAAAGAAGGCTGGTATGCAAACAAGTCGGAATTCATAAGGGATGCCATAAGGCAGATGATAAGAAAATTGAATGCGGAAAAACTCGAGAAAGCCATAAAAGAGGATATTGAGTGGGGGCTCAGGGGTGAATAGAGCAGTATTTGATACAGGCCCGCTGATCCATCTATGGGAAATAAAGGCATGCGAAGCGCTAAGGCTTTTTAAAAAAGTATTAATTTCTCGGGAAGTGGTTGCTGAACTCCGGCTGATTTCCAGTGAAGCTCAGCGGGAGATAATGCGCTACAAACAGCTTGAGCATAAAAGCCTGGCTGATAGCTCAAAGGATTTTATGATGCTCCTAGTGAAAAGTGGTCTTGATGTAGAAGAGGCTTCCTCCATAGCACTCGCAAGGCAGGAAAATATCAGGTATCTTTTTACTGATGACTTAAATGCACGCACAGAAGCACAGCACCTTGGGTTTGAGGTTCATGGCACAGTTGGTCTGCTTCTAAGGGCATTCAGGGAAAAAATCTTCAATAAAAAAGTCGCAGTTGGGAAATTGCAGGCACTGCACGATAGCTCAACTCTTTTCATAACAAAACCACTTGTGGAAAAAGCTATAAATGAAATAGAACACTTCAAAAGGTAAAACATAGCCTACTTTCTATCCCTCCAAAGCAGCGTTCAAAACCATTGCCACACAACAAATTTTTAAACACTTTTTAGGCTAATTTGTTGGGAACACTATGGGAAAAACGATTACAATTGAGCAGCTGTATCACGAGCTGAAGGCGCTAAAAGAAGACATGGAGATTGTCAAGCATGTACTGATTTCTGAAGAAGAGATATCAGCCAAGGAGCTCGAGGAAATAAGAAATATAAAAAAAGAGATGGAATCCGGCAAAGAGAAGCGGTTTGATGAAGTATTTGCTGAGTAGGTGGCTTTTTGTTTGAGATGCGGTTTAGCCAAAAAGCTTCCAAGTTTGTTTGCAGATGCAATAAGAAGGTGCAAAAGCGTTTGAAGATGCTGTTTGAAGTACTGCAACAAAATCCTCTGCCTGTCAGATATTTTGACCTGAAGAAAATTGCAGGAGAAAGAAATACGTATAGAATAAGAATCGGTCCCTATAGGATTATATATGATATATGCGGTTTATTGGGAGGTTAGATTAGTTAGAGTAATAAAAATAGAGCGCCGTAAGGAAAGCACCTATAAATTTTAATTTGTGGTGCCGCGCACAACAAATTTTTAAACACTTTCGGGCTTTATTCATTCAATACGTTTTTTGCTCGGGGGTTTAATATGAAAATCTTTCTTGATACTGCTAATATAGAGGAGATAAAAGAGGCTGTTTCCTGGGGCATTGTAAGAGGTGTTACAACAAACCCAACCTTGATGAATCGTGCTAAAGCGGATTACGCAACTTCAATAAAGGAGATATGTGAAATAGTTAAAGGCCCTGTGAGCGCCGAAGTCCTGGCCCAAGACTCGGAAGGAATGGTTAAAGAAGCCCAGAAGCTCAGCGAAATCGATAAACATGTTAATGTGAAAATACCGATAAGCATTGAAGGCCTAAAAGCAATAAAAGAACTGAGCGCTTTAGGCATAAAAACGAATTGCACATTAATCTTTAGTGCAAACCAGGCTCTATTAGCTGCTTCAGCAGGCGCTACATATGTAAGTCCTTTCATAGGTCGTTTAGATGATACTGGCAATGACGGCATGGAGGTGGTAGCTGATATTGTGCAGATACTCGAAAACTATGATTTTAAAACAGAGGTTATAGCTGCAAGCATAAGACATCCGATGCACGTGCTCGAGGCAGCTATGCTTGGAGCAGATATCGCAACAGTGCCTTTTGCTGTTCTGCAAAAAATGGTCCAGCATCCGCTTACAGACAGAGGGATAAAGCTCTTTTTAGAGGATGCAAAAAAAGCCGGATTAAAGATTTAAGCTGATTAGAATGGCCAAGCTATCAAAGAAAAAAATAAAGGAGCTCGAAGAGATAGCAAGGCAGATAAGGGTGCTTTCTTTAAAAATGACCTCTAGGGCAAAGGCTGGGCATCCTGGCGGCTCGCTAAGCGTTGCTGAGATAATTGCTGCTCTTTACTTCCACAAGATGC
>JAFCEU010000086.1 GCA_017608995.1 Candidatus Iainarchaeum sp.
GGGGCATCCAAGCAATGGCCTGCTTCAGCATACTCCTCAAGCAGCTCAACCACTCTTTTAGGATACATATAGATGCCTGTGCTTGCAAGCGTTGATTTTGGCTGAGCAGGTTTCTCCTGAAAATCAATTATTTTTGCATTATTATCAACAGCAACAATGCCGTACTTTTTTGCTAGCTCCAATGAACCAACATCATAGGCACCAACAACGCAAGCCTCTTTTTCTTTAAATAGTTCGAGCATAGGCTTCAGTGAAAAATCAAATATATTATCGCTGCTTATATCAAGCAATTCTTCATCTATATTTTCCTTTTTCAACGCTAGCAATTTATCACCTATCGCGCCAAGCCTTTCTTCCGCGCTATTTGTTCCATCATTTATAATCTCTATTTCAAAGCCATATTCGCTCAAATCAGCATTTCTAAGCCATTCAGCGAATTTTGCATAATAGTAGTTATTTGATATGATATAAACAGCATCGATGCATTTGAGCTCCTCTATTTTTGCAAGAACGTGTTCAAGTACTGGCCTGCCAGCAACTTCTAGCAGAGCCTTGGGCGTGTGTAAAGTAAGAGGCCGCAAGCGAGTGCCATAGCCCGCGGCCGGAATTATTGCCTTCATAGAACTCACTCATTTACCTTTTTGCAACGCGGTTCTATCTTTTTTAGCACCTCTGGTAGCGTGGTGTACTCAAGCTCCTTTTCGCTTACTCTGTGTGGCTCGAAAGG
Organism: Candidatus Iainarchaeum sp.; assembly: GCA_017608995.1. Lineage (GTDB taxonomy): Archaea > Iainarchaeota > Iainarchaeia > Iainarchaeales > DTGL01 > DTGL01. The sequence goes on from JAFCEU010000086.1 coordinate 728, forward strand.
TCCGTGCCTGCGCATATAATCTGCCACTCTGTTGCAGCGCTTTCTCACCTCATCAAAGCTCACGTCATCAAACAGATCTTTAGGCCCTATAAGTTCACCGTCGCACACCTGGAAGCCCAGGCCTACTACGCGGGGCGGGCCATCGAAGCGTGTCGGAGTAGCGTATTTAAGCGACACCGGCATTAAAGGCCCTTTATGAGAACCACGCATCCATCCACTAACTAAGTGCCCTAATGTAAAGCCTTCAAGCACTTCGCCTACCGAAGGAAAGCCACTCTGCGCTCTTACTATTGCTACCGGGTCATCTTTGCCGACATATCTGCCTGCCTGCACATTTAACTTCTCTGTGCACACTTCAGCAGCAATGCGTTCTTCCAATGGTTCTGCACCCTTTTTGTATATGCGCTTTATCGCGTACGTACTGGTAGTGCCTAGCAAAGCCAAAAGTTCATACATCTCCTCAGGGCAGTCAAGCTTTACCATAAGGTGCTTATAAACATCAAGCACCTCAAAAGAAAATCCTTGAATCATCTTTGGGTCTATAACCAGGCCTGCTGTGTTGAATGGGTCCGCAAACACTCTAAAAAGCGGCAGGTTGAATGCTGCCGGCTCCGTCTTATCGCAAGCAAAGATGAGCACAGGGTCTGATTTGCGTTCAACAAAGGTCATTTCCGCTACGCCCGGCCCCTGCCCTTTTACATTACCTGAGAATGCATCGCTCAGCAGATCCTGCCCAGCAGCATATAGCTTGCGTTTCTTTGCATACTTAGCAACCTTCACAAAGCCATCCCATGCAAGCTTATGTATTTTTGAATTATCCTTGCCTTTTCTGTGCGTCATCACCGTTTCTAAATCATCACCGCAATGGAATACATGGTAGTCGATTATTAGCCCTTTCTTTTTACCCTCTTTTTCAAGGTGCTTTTCCATTATCTCTATCATTTCAGGCAGCACAGTGATGTGCCCAGATAGGCTGCCTACATCCGCCTTTATACAGGATACTGTCATCAAACTCATTTTTTCGCCTCCTTTTTGAATATTTAAACACCTACGGCTTCGTATTCGAAGCCCATATCTAAGAGGTTTTCTTTGTTTAAAAAGTTTCTCCCATCTATTATAATCGGCCTTTTCATAAGGCGCTTTACCTTCTTAAAATTCAGCTTGCTGAACTCCGGCCACTCCGTAACCAGTATTGCAGCATCTGCCTGCTTGAGGGTTTCATAAGGCTCCTGACAGCACTTAATCCAGGGCATTATTCTCTTCGCGTTTTCTTCTGCAATAGGGTCATAAGCCACTATTTTCGCACCCGCTTTTTTCAATTCGTTAGCAATAGTGATACTGCTCGCTTCTCTCATATCATCAGTATTTGGTTTGAACGCCAGACCAAGCAAAGCAATGCGCTTTCCCCTCAATTTTCCAAGCTTTTTCTTCAGTTTTTTCACAGGCAAGAGCTTTGCTTGCATGTTTGTATCTTTTGCTGCTTTTGGTATTTTGAGTTCAAGGCCGTGCTGCTTTGCAATATGGATTAAAGCAGTAACGTCCTTTGGGAAACATGAGCCGCCCCAGCCACAGCCTGCTCGCAAAAAGTATGGGTTTATGCGCTTATCTAAGCCAACCCCTACTGCAACATCCTTCACATTAGCACCAACTTTATCGCAGAGCATTGCAATCTCGTTTATGAAAGAAATCTTTGTAGCTAAAAATGCATTTGATGCATACTTTATCAGCTCAGCGCTTCTGATATCAGTATAGAACTTCCTCGCTTTTATCGGCTTATAGAGCTG
>JAFCEU010000087.1:0-2478 GCA_017608995.1 Candidatus Iainarchaeum sp.
GAAGAAGTGCCGGGGCGCCGCGGCTACCCTGGTTATATGTATACCGACCTAGCTACAATATATGAACGAGCTGGCAGGATAAAGGGCAAAAAGGGTTCAATTACGCAGCTGCCAATACTTTCCATGCCTGATGACGATAAAACGCATCCGATTCCAGATAACACCGGCTACATAACAGAAGGACAGATAGTGCTCAGCAGAGCACTGCACAGAGCAGGAATATATCCGCCCATAGACGTTAGACCTTCGCTGAGTAGATTGATGAACCACGGAATCGGCAAAGGCAAAACCAGAGAGGACCATGCAGATGTATCAAACCAGCTCTATGCTGCTTACGCCGAAGGAATGGATAAAAAGGATTTGGTGGCTGTAGTTGGCGAAGAAGCGCTAACAGAGCGCGATAGAAAATTCCTGCACTTTGCTGAAGAATTTGAAAAGCGCTTCGTGCAGCAAGGCTACGAAGAGGACAGAAGCATTGAAGAAACCCTAAGTATCGCATGGGATTTATTCAAGATGCTGCCGGAAAGAGAACTAAAGCGCATAAGATCTGAGTTTATAGAGAAATATCTGCATAAAACAAAGGAGAAAAGGTAGGGCAGATGCTTGAGAATATAAAACCTACGAGAATGGAGCTATTAAAGCTAAGGCAGCGCATTCGCTTGGCTAAGAAAGGGCATCGCCTGCTTAAAGAGAAAAGAGACGCACTATTTAGCGAGTTTTACAAAGAGCTGAAGAACGCCAAGCGGCTACGCAAAGAAGTTGAGCAACTGCTTGATAAAGCATACCTTATGCTGGCAATAGCGCAGGCACAGTTTGGCAGGTTAAAAGTGGCTGAGTTCGCATCAGCAAGCGCAAGAAAGACTAAGCTAAGCGTTTCGTTTGGTGAAAGGAACATAATGGGCGCTCACGTTCCAATAATTGAAGCTCAGAATATAAAGCGAAACATTTTGGAAAGAGGCTACTGCATAACAGACTCTGGCTCAGCGGTAGATGAAGCAGCTCGCCTATTTGAAGAAGCACTTGAAAAGCTTGTGAAGCTTGCCGAGAAAGAAACAGCCCTGGAAAAGCTTGCTTTTGAAATAACTAAAACAAGGCGCAAGGTAAATTCTCTAGAAAAGGTGGTTATTCCAAGAATGGAAGGCTTGGAAAAGTATATAAGGTTCAGGCTTGAAGAGCGAGAGCGTGAAATGATATTTACACTGAAAAAAGCAAAGAAAAAGATTGAGCAAAGACCCCAGCTGCAAAATGTGTAAAAATATTTCCTCGCTTATTTCTTCATAATTTGATTTTTATCTTAGAACTTTCTGTTTAGCTTAACGGTGAAGCCCATGGGAAATAAAGTTGTGGTTGTGCTTTATGGGCTCTTATTCCTCTTCATCGGAATGATATTTGGAATTATACTGATCTATCCCCAGGCGCTGAATGAGTATGCAACAAACCAAACCAAAAAACTTCCATTAAGTGAAGGTACCTATGAAGCAAGTGTTAATATTGTAGCTGTTTCGAATGAGGGCATCGGCGTTGTTGGTAAAGGCGAGGTTGAAATAAAGCCTGGCAAAGGACGCGTTCTTCTAAACACAAATCCATTTGTAGAACCAGATACGCAGTATTCAATAGAAATCGCGAAGGAGGTTGCCGAAAGCGTTACTGGTAAAAGTTTAGCGGGCAAGGACATAATATATTCTATTGAAGCTGGAGAGGCCCAGCTTGTTGGCGGCCCCTCGGCAGGCGCAGCATTGTGCATAGCTACGATTGCTGCAATACAACATAAAAAAGTGCGGAGCGACGTTGCAATAACAGGCACGATCCAAGCAAATGGCTCCATAGGGCAGATAGGTGCAGTTGCGGAAAAGGCAAGAGCTGCAGGGGAAGCCGGGATCAAATTATTTATTGTTCCGAGAGGGCAGAGAAAGGTTGTAGTGTATGAAAAAAAGGAAACTGAAAAAAGAGGACCGGGGTTTGTCTTTAGGCGCATCTACTATGAGCCAAAGGTCATTGATTTAAACGAGATTATGTTCGAACAATATGGGATGCGGGTTTTGGAGGTCGGCAATATCACCGAAGCACTGCAGCTCGCACTTGAATAGCCCTCTGAGTTGTTACCAGAACTTGCAATCTTTTAACATAAGGTTATTTTTAAATATGAGAAAGTACTAATTATGAAATAACAACAGTTATCGAGGTGAAAGAATGGGTAGAAGGATGTTGGTGATTGCAGTACTCGTTTTACTCTGCGCAAGCGCATTTGCAGTTCCGCTGATGGGAAAAGTTGGAGCATCGAAAGCCGGAATAAGGGCAAGGGTGTTGCAGAGATTCGCAAACCTGTCCGAGGAAAAAAGAGAGGCACTGAAAGAATTTGCACCAGGAAATCTACGTGCTTTTACAGGGTTTAGCACAGAGGAGATGAAAAAATTCACTGCATTGGAGCCAGCAAAACTAAGGAAATTGAAGACTTTAAGGGCAACACAGCTCGCCAAG
>JAFCEU010000087.1:2483-3085 GCA_017608995.1 Candidatus Iainarchaeum sp.
GAAAAGCTTGCAGAATTGCCAGAAGAGGACATCAAAAAGATTGCAGAGCTTAAAGTGGCACGTATAAAAAAGCTGGCAGGCAGAAATATTTCAAAGCATATTAAACGCCTTAGGGTAGAGCACCTTTGGCGACTGAGTGAGCTTAGCGATGCAGAGTTGAGCAAAGTGGAAAAATTGAAAGAAACAAATGTGGAAAAGATTGCAGAGCTTCCAGGATCAGCTATGAAGCGCATTCTAGTATTACCTGAAACATTCCTAGAAGATGAGGAACTTAGCGAAGAAGAGCTGGAAAAGATTGCAGCACTGCCAGACGAGCAGATTAAAAAGCTCAGCAGAATGAAGCCTGTGACAATCAAGAAAATACTGAAAAGACTCCCAAAGATCGGCGTTCTAAAAATGAATTATTTGAAAGCAAAGGAACGCTACCTTATGGCCAAAGAGCAATATCTAAGTGCAAAGGAAAGATTTCTCGAAATGAGAGGAAAATTTAGAGAACTTGTAGAGCGCTATAGAAACGCATTGCCAGAGGATAAAAATGAGCTAAGAGAAGAGCTTTTGGATAGAGCGGTGCTTGTGCTTATGCATCAAATAGAAGCAGCGAT
>JAFCEU010000010.1 GCA_017608995.1 Candidatus Iainarchaeum sp.
TCTCGCAACTCTTCAGCATTCTTTGCTCTGCTCCTTTCAACGCTCGCACGCAGAGCGTTCACTACGGCTTTCCTTACTTTGCTCGAGCCCTGAATCTCAAGCTTTCGTATCTTTTTGGCGGTTTCAAGCACAATCTTTCTGCTAGCATCCATCACAAGCACCGGCAAAATAATAATATATTGAATAATTTTAAATGTATGCAAATGTTAAGAGACTTTCTTTCAGGCTGTATATTCCAACATCCTTTTTTAATCCTTTTTTACTAATGTTTAATAAGTGAAGAATATGGTTTCGAAAACTAAAACTGTTTTGAAGCTTTCCGCGATAATAACAAAAGAGGGAAATGAATACGTTGCTCTCTGTCCCGAGCTCGACATCGCATCACAGGGCAGCAGTGGATGAAGACGTAAAAGAACTTCCCAAGGAACATGCCTTTATCACTTCTTTTGAGGTAAAGCTGAATGAGTAAATACCCTGTTGTTTCTGGAAGAGAGGTTATTAGAGCGCTTTCTAAAGCAGGGTTTGTTTTTACGAGTCAAAAAGGAAGCCATGTTAAATTAAAAAGAAAAACTCCAAGCGAAGTTAGAATTGTGATAGTGCCCCTAAAAGCTGATATTAAAACCGGAACCTTAAAATCAATTCTGAGGCAGGCACACATTTCCCTTGAAGAATTTAAAAGGCTTTTGGAGAGCTGATATTCCAACATCCTTTTTTAATCCTTTTTCCTGCAAATTTAATTATAGCAGGCTTTTTGCTTGCGGGAGGATAAACAATAAGGTTTTAAACCATTTTAGAGCAAAAGATTTTATAGGATAATTTTTTAACTGAAAAGGGGGATTTTAATGGAGTCAATCGTTCGGAAGGCAATAAAAAGAGCTCAGATGGTGGAAGATACTAAAAAAAGGAGTAAAATTAAGAAGACGCCTAGTGAGGAAGAACTCACAAAAATCCTTGAAAAAGCAAAGGCCCGCATTAGGGTTGTTGGAATCGGTGGCGGTGGCTGCAATACTATCGAGCGCATGCATGAAGTTGGTATAGTTGGTGCTGAAACTTATGCGGTTAATACAGATGCCCAAGACTTGCTTAACACAAGCGCTGATAAGCGCATTCTTATTGGTAGAGAAACTACGCGCGGCTTGGGCTCAGGTTCTGATCCGCAGATAGGCGAAGCCTCTGCTCGCGAAAGCGTAGATGAGCTCACTGAGTTGTTAGGTGGTTCTGATCTTATATTCATTACCTGCGGCTTGGGTGGTGGCACAGGTACAGGTGCAAGCCCGGTTGTAGCAGAAATTGGAAAGGAGCTTGGCGCTCTAACTGTTGCAGTAGTAACACTGCCTTTTACTGTCGAGGGCCGCAGGAGAGCTGAAAACGCTCTGGAAGGGCTCGCAAGGCTGAGGGAGCACGCTGATACTATTATTGTAATTCCGAACGACAAGATACTTGAGATAGCTCCAGATCTGCCAGTGAATGCAGCCTTTAAGGTTGCTGATGAAGTGCTTACAAATGCTGTGAAAGGCATAACTGAAATGGTTACAAAGCCAGGTCTTATCAACCTTGACTTTGCAGACTTAAGGACAATACTAAAGCGCGGTGGCGCAGCAATGATTGGCTTAGGTGAGTCGCAAAGCGAAGATGCAAGCGACGCTCGCGCTTTAGAAGCTGTCGAGAATGCTTTAAACTCACCTCTGTTGGATGTAGATATAAGCCAGTCTAAGCGCGCTTTGGTTAATGTAATTGGCGGCGCGGATATGACTTTGAGAGAGGCAGAGATGGTTGTTGAAACTGTTAGCTCGAGAATAGACCCAGAAGCGCATATCATTTGGGGTGCAATGGTTGACAAAGAGATGGCAAAGAATAGAATTCAGGCAATGGTGGTTGTCGCAGGCGGCAGGTTCCCATACTTGGATGACTTTGAAAAGATGCATAAGGAAAAAGGAATGCTTGACCTCGGCATTGAATTTACGGGGTAATGGTAATGAGTTTTTCGGAATTTATTGAATCTACGCGAAGGGTTTTGACTGTGGCAAAGAAACCAAACTGGGATGAATACAAGCTCATGCTGAAGATTACCTTGCTTGGCATTGCAATAATTGGCCTGCTTGGCTTTTTAGTCAAGTTAGTATTCACGGCACTTGGTTTAGGTGTCCTATCTTAACAACTGCCAGCTATAAAGCAAAGCCTTTTAACCCTTTATTTTCAATTTTTTATAAAGTTCCGTTCTTTTTCATATGTTATTATGGGTGGTTGTATGATTTTCACCGTTAGAACTACTGCAGGGCAAGAAAGCTTAGTGGCAGATATGCTAAAGATGAAACTACAAGCGGAAAATCCAGGCATACATGCAATACTCGTTGTGCCAGACTTTAGAGGTTACATACTTATCGAAGGTGAATCAGAAGAAGCAATAAAAAGAGCAATAATAGATGTGCCACATATAAAAGCGCGCGGCATAGTTGGAGGCGAAATAAAGATTGAAGAACTTTCTTCGCTTTTGGAAGCGCACCCTCTTATGGAAGCTATAAAAGAGGGCGAAAAGGTGAAAATAGTTTCAGGTCCTTTTAAAGGCGAGATTGGCAGAGTGCTTCGTGTTAATACAGCTAAAGAGGAAGTTACTGTTGAACTCGTAGATGCTGCTGTTAAGATCCCTGTAACTATAAAGGCAGAAAACATCAGGCTTATTAAATAAAGAGGTGCATGAAATGGCAACGATAAATGTTCTTGTTGAAGGCGGCAAGGCTACTGCTGCAGCGCCTTTAGGCCCCGCTTTGGGTCCTTTGGGTGTGAATATTGCCGAAGTCGTAGCACAAATAAATGAAAAAACGAAGCAGTTTGCAGGTATGAAAGTACCTGTAAAGGTTATTGTTGATGCTGCAACTAAAACTTTTGAGATTGAGGTTGGCTCACCGCCAGTTAGTGCACTTATAAAAAAAGAATTGAATATTCCAAAAGGTGCTAACAACCCAAAAACAGAAAAGGTTGCGGAGCTTACAATGGAGCAAGCGATTTCGATAGCAAAGAAAAAATTTGCTAGCGATACTTTCGAAGAGTTAAAGAGTGCAACGAAGCAGGTGCTTGGTACATGCAATTCCATGGGTATTTATATTGAGGGAAAGCGCGCTGCAAAGGTTATGAATGCGATAGACTCAGGCAAATACGATGAGCTTATAAAAAGCGCACTCCAAAGCAAAACCAAGAAAGAACAATAGTGGTCGCTGGAGGTGATAGGAACCCGCTTGCGGTTACTGAGGTTCCTATAAGTATTTAAAATGTTTCATTGCACAAAAAATATAATCGGCTTTTTATGGGCCGCCAGTACTGCTTCATGCAGGAGGTCTTTGCATGCGCAAAGAAGATGTTTTAAACGCGCTTAAAACGCTTGATGAGAGATCTAAGAAAAGGAACTTTACGCAGACGATAGAGCTAATTATAAATTTCCGCGACCTAGATGTCAGAAAGCAGGAAAATTTAATAGATGTAAAGGTGAATATGCCCCACACTACTGGACATGAGCAAGCGAAAGCATTGCTTTTCGCAAAAACCGTTGCATTCGCTGAAAAGGTGAAAGATCTTTTTGATAAAATAATCCCAGAGGAAAAAATTCCAAAGCTTTCTAAAAAAGAGGTTCAGGAAATTCTTGACTATGATGTTATTTTGGCTGAGGGGCCTGTTATGCTAACTGTTGGTAAATATCTGGGTCAAGCTCTTGCGCCAAGAGGGAAGATGCCAAAACCAATAAATCCTAACAAAGAAGAAGTAGAACGCACACTTGCTAGTATGAAATCTACAATGCGTATAACAAACAGGAAGGGCAAGGGCTTACCATTTGTGCAGGTAGTTGTAGGTAACGAGAATATGCAAGCTGAGCAGATAGCGGAGAACATCTTAGAGGTGTATGATGAAGTAATGCGCGCGTTGCCAAGGCAGATGCAAAATATAAAATCAGTGTATATTAAGAAAACAATGAGCCCAGCTGTAAAGATTTTTTAGGTGGAAGCAAATGACCTCACACACTAGAAAATGGAAGGAAAAGCAGATTGAAGAAATGAAAAAGATGCTTGATGAAAGCAGGGTTATAGCTTTAGCTAGCATAGAGCGCTTCCCAGCTTCACTCTTACAAGAATTGAAGAAAAAGCTCGCAGGCAAGGCAAAAATAAGGGTTTCAAAAACCAGAATAATTGCAAGAGCACTGGCAGAATCAAAATATCGTAACTTGGATCTTTCAAGTTATTTTAAAGGACCAATCGCTTTAATTACAGCCAATATCGATCCTTTCGAGTTATACTTAACAATCAAAAAGAACAAAGCGAACACATATATAAGAGCAGGCACAATTGCTGAACAAGACATTATTGTTCCTGCTGGCGACACTGGTTTGCCACCAGGTCCAGATTTGAGCATATTAAAAGCAGCGGGCATTCCAGCGATAATGAAAGGCAGCAGTATTCAAGTGCCTAAAGACACTACAGTTGTACGTAAAGGCGAGGTAGTTAGTCAAGAGGTGGCAAGCGCGCTTGCGAAGCTCGATATAAAGCCAGCGGAACTCATGCTTAAGGTGCGTGTTGCATCCGATGGCACAACAGTTTATGATGCAAGCGTATTAGATATTGATACAGAGAAGTTCGAGAACGATATTATAGCATGCTATCGCAAGGCATTCAATCTTGCATTCAACATAGTTTATATAACACCAGAAAACATAGAGCTGCTATTGCAGAAAGCGTTTAGGGAAGCCAAGCAGGTTGCAACAGAAGCAGAGTTTATTAACTCGGTTACTCTGCCTGAGTTCATAGCTAAAGCTTACAGCAGCGCAAATGCTTTGAGCTCTGTTGTTAAATTGGATACTCAGGAAGCAGATAGTGAACAAAAAGCGCAAAGTAAAGCAGCTGAGCAACAAGCTGATGAAAAAGCCGCTGAGCAGACCGCTAGCAAAGAAGCTGAACAGCAGGCTGAGGAGGAACAAAAAAGCGAGAGCGCAGACAATACTAAAAATGAGCAGGCGCAAGCAACGCAAGCGGAACAGCAAGCCCAGGAGAGCAAGGAAGAGCAGCAGGAACAGGGGCAGAAAACCCAATCAGAATCTGAAGAACAAAAGGAATGATTGTAAAAATATTGAGAGGTGAAAAAGGTGGAGTATATATATTCTGCATTGCTTCTCCATGCGGCAGGTAAGGAGATTACAGAGGAAGCAGTAACTAATGTGCTGAAGGCAGCAGGCATTGAAGTTGACGCTGCAAAGGTTAAAGCACTGATAGCATCACTTAAAGAGGTCAATATAGAAGAAGCTATTCAGAAGGCAGCAACTGTGCAAGTAGCACCTGCAGCCAGAGCAGCTGAAACCAAGGCAGAAGCTGCAGAGGAGAAGAAGGAAGAGGAAGAAGAGCAGAAAACAGAGGAAGAAGCAGCAAGCGGACTTAGCGCACTCTTTGGCTAAATCCTCTTTATTTTTTTATATTTTCGGCTATTTCAGCAATTTTGCTTACTTCTTCAACCAGCGCATTGATTTCGCCTAGCGAGTTGTACAAATAATACGAGGCCCTCACGCAGCCGGGCAATCTGTTCTTATTAAACCAAGCATGTGCGCAATGTTTGCCAGAGCGTACAGCTATGTTGCGCGCTTCATCAAGCATAAGCGCGACGTCATGCGAAGCTAGCCCCTCAATGTTAAAGCTGACTATTCCAGAACATTTTTTTGGATTATGCATTCCAACAAGTTTAACGTTATCTATATTTGCAAACGCTTTCACTAACTTTGCGGTTAGTACTTTTTCGTGTTTTTCTATATTTTTCATTCCTACTTTTTTGAGATAATTGCATGCTTCTCCGAAACCAATTATGCCTGCATAATCTTGCAGACCTGCTTCAAATTTCCTGTAATCATTAATAAGCTCGAAGGAATTTAGCGTAGTGTTGCTTACTGTACCTCCACCATATATTAACGGTTTAAGTTCATCAACAAGCTCCTTTTTCACAAATAGGCAGCCAATTATCGGTCCGCAAGCTTTGTGAGCACTTACCGTGAAAAAATCAGGATCAAGCTTTTTTAAGTCAACTTTTATATGGCCCGCGCTCTGCGCACCATCAATAAGCACTTTTGCACCAAAATCGTGAGAAAGCTTTATTATTTCCTCAGCAGGTAGCCTATAACCATCGATATTGCTTATATGTACAACTGAAACAAGCTTAACATTATTGTCCAACATTTTATGTAGTGATTCAAGGTCGAATTCAAAATTCTCAGCACTTGGAACTGCAAAGTGCTTTACCCCTGCGCTCTGTAATGCAAGCCATGGAACTAAATTGGAGTTATGCTCGCGATCGCTTGTTATAATCTTTGTGCCTCTTTTGAATTCCATACCAAAGGCCACAGTATTTATTGCCTCGGTTGTGTTCTTTGTAAAAATAAGCTCGTAATTGTGGGCGTTGAAGAATTTTTTTATGGTTTCTCTTGCAAGTGCAATGCTTTCATTAAGCTCTTCGCTAAGCTTATGTAATGACCTGCCAGAGCAAGCACAATTGTTTTCATAATACCATTTTATTGCATCTATCACTTGCTTTGGCCTGAGAGTCATGCAAGCGTTGTCTAAATAGATTATCCCTTTTTCTTCCAACACCGGGAAATCTCTTCTAATTGTGGCCACATTAAGCGAGCGCATGGCATCTTATTTGAAGTAAAAATTATTTAAAACACTTTTGCATTATTTTTTATTGCTTTCCTAACTCGTTGTCAGGAGGTCTTATAATGCATGCTAAAAGATTTTTGTTCGTTCTTGCATTTTTCCTTATTCTGACAGAATGCTTTGCGATAGTCGAAAAAGCTTCAATCCCTATATTTGCCGTTACTGAATCGGAAGATAGGGCAATAGAGGCGCAGCTTACAATCACAATTGTTCCCGGCAGCGGAAAGATATGGAGCTCTGTGGGACCGCTTGTAGGCACCTCAACTCAGCACACTGAAAAAGTTGCTGTTGAGCTTGCGAAGAACTATTTTAGGGATGTTAACAAATACGATTATCTATTTGATATAAATTCAAATGCAAGCGTTGTGGAAGGGCCGAGCGCTGGTGCTGCAATGGCATTGCTTCTAATTAGTATGCTCCAGAATAAGCGCTTACCAAACTATGTTGCAATAACTGGACAAATAAGCGAAGACGGCTCAGTTGGTTCAGTGGGCGGCATCTTTGCAAAAGCTGAAAAAGCAGCAGAAAGCGGAATAAAGCTCTTCATGATTCCAAAAGGCGATGCTTATCAGACGCATAGATTTCCCGATGGAATAAAAACAGTAAACCTTGTAGAATATGCTCCAAAGACATGGGGAATGAAGGTCGTGGAAGTTGCAAATATTGATGAGGTTTTAGAGTACGCTTTCATGGACCTCAATAAGATTGATATTAATACGCAGGTTAAAGAGCAGGAACCATTTGCTCCGGAAGCGATACCCCTTAGAAAGAACCTAGAACCAATGAAAGAGCTAACAGCTCGCTATATAAGCCGAGCTGAAAAAGAAATAAAAGCCGCAAGGGATGCACTTAATGATAGCAAGCTTTTAGACTCTCGCGTGGTATCAGCCCTTTTAGATTCTCTGACGAATTCGCAAAAGAATGTTGAAAAAGCTAAGCTCCTTTATGAAGGAAACTACCTCTATTCTGCAGCAAACTATGCTTTTGTATCTATAGTTAATGCTCGCGTAGTTAAAGATTTGGCAAATAATCCCTCGCTCTTAAAAAGTGAATCTATGCTGCTGGATTCCTGGACATCGCAGCTGCAAAGTAGAGTTGGTGAGCTCGCGGAACATTTAGGTAAGTTCTACACGCTTGAACGCTTTGAGTGGCTTGTTGCAGCAAAAGAGAGGCTTGCTTGGGCTGAGCTCAACCTGAAGAAGATAAGTGGCACAAAAACAATAATAATCGGCAACAATGGCATAGTTGAAGATATTTCTGTGCCTTTAAAGAATCTCCAAGATTATGAGTTTGCCTTGGGCTGGTACGAAATTGCAAGTGATTTTTACAATATTGCTAAAAACGCTAGCGATAAATTCGAAGCAGAGCCTCTTTTAGAGGATAAAGCTAAGGAATATATAATAAAGGCAGAAAACTGCGTTGCTCTTTTATATGAAGAAGATGAGGACATCAAGAGACGCTTGGATGCTGCAAAGCTTGAGCTTAAGAAGGGCTGGCACGATGCTGCACTCTTTGATGCTGCGAGCGCCTATGGTTTGTGCAGCTCCTACAATAGTATGAGGGGCAAGAGCCTTTCAGAGCTGATAGCCTCATTGGAAACAAAAACCGCAAGCGTTAAAAACAAGCTCCGCAGAAACGAAGAAGCGGTTTGGGCAGAACTTTATATTGCGCACGCAGAATATTTCCTCAAATTAGCAAAGCACCTCAAAGAACAGAATGCATTGAGCAGAGCAATAGAGAATGCAAAGGCTGGCTTAAACTTAGCATTGTTTGCTGATGAGATTTTAAATGCTGCAAATTATGCAAAAGAGGCATTTGAAAAAACAGAGCAGCTGCCTTTTACTGAGCCGCTCCCTGAAATAAGCCCAGAAAAACCGCAAGCCGAATCAAAGTCATTGAATAAGCTTGCTGTTACAGCAGGCATTGCCATAGCTGTGCTTATCCTTGGCTCTTTTATTGTAGCGATTCTTATAATATTCTTCCATACAAGAGAAAGCAAAGCGCAACCTACTGAAAAAGAGCAGATAAAAGCAAAAATCGAAACCTTGGAAAGAGCATTGCACGATTTGGATAGGAAGCTCGCACGCAATTTAATAACCCACGAATCTTATGTTGCTACAAAGCGAATTTATGAGGAACAACTAAAACTACTAAAAGAAGAGCTCTCGCACAAATCTAAGCAGCTTCTTGAAATAGATAGGCACAGGGCACAACTAAAAGAACTCCAATTTATGCTCGATCAGATAAAGGAGCAGTATCAAGCAGGCGAGCTTCTTGAGGAGGATTATAAAAAAGCGGTAAAAGAGTATGTTGCAAGATTAGAACGCATACGAAAGGAACTTGCCACTGAAGAAAAACAGCTTGCCGAAGAGGAACAAAAAATAAAAAAGCTTGCAAAATCCTTGAAGCGCTCAAGTGTAAGAACAAAAAGTGGTAAAGCAAAACCCAACAAGAGAACTAAGCGTTCTCCAAGAGCTTCTGCTTAAGATCCAACCCAATAACGCTTGACTTATCCTTTGCTAGAGTAACCCCAATTATTTGATCAGCATCTCTTATTATAGTATGGTTGTGAGTTATTGCAATTATCTGCGCTTTCTTTGAGAACTCCTTTATCGCTTTTGCAACCTTTGCTGAGTTTACCTCATCTAATGCAGCATCTGCTTCATCAAAAACATAGAGCGGAGCAGGCTTATATAGCAATATTGCAAATATGAACGCCAATGCTGTAAGTGACTTCTCACCACCGCTCATACTATCAATCGATTGTAAAGCCTTTCCTTTATGCCTTGCTTCTATAATCAGCCCAGCATTGGTTGGATCTTCATAGTCAGTGAGTTTTAGTTCCGCGCTGCCTTCAAAGAAATTATAGAACATCTCAGCAAAGTTTTTCCTTATGGAATTAAAGCAATTCATAAATACTTCGTTTTTCTTCACTTCTATCTTATTTATCATATCCATTACTGCATCTCTCTCTCGCTCGAGCTTTTGAATCTTTTCTTTTACCTCAAGCAGCGATGCTTCTTCTTCCTTTATCGATTCTGCCGCTCGCAGATTTACAGGACCTATTGACGCTAACTCCTTTTCAATCTTTGGCAGCTCTTTCTTTAGCTCTTTCAGGCTAAGGTCCATCAAGAATTTAGCTTTCTGGAAGCTTTTCAGCTCCTCTTCCAGGTCAGCTAGCCTTACTTCATTCTTTCCTATGCCCACTCTCGCTTCATTTATTTCCCTTTCAAGAAGCCTTTTCTCAGATTCGAAAGAATCTAAGCTATGCCTCAGCTTTTCAATTTGAGTGGCGATGCTTTCCTTTTTATTTATCAGTTCTTTTAATGATTCGCTCTTTTTGGTTTTTTCAGTTTCAAGCTTAAGCAATTTTTCTTTGAGCTTTTCAATCTTTTCACTTTTTTCTTCAATCTCCTTTGCAATCTCTTCTTTCTCCTTTTCAATGGATTCTATGCGTGCCCTAATTCTGCTTGCATCGCTTTCGAGCTTCTCAATGTTTTGTTTAGCGTGTTTTATATTATTTTTCAGGAATTCTTTCCTGTGCTTTAGTTCTGTTGCTTCTGTTCTAAGCGAGAGTTCCTCACTTACCTTGAGCTCTTTGAGCTCAGCAAGCTTTAATTCTTTTTCAGCTTTGAGCCTTTCAAGCTCTTTTTCAATATTTCCAATCTCTCTTTCTAAGCCCCCCAAATCTTTTATACGGGCTTTCTCGTTTTCTAACGCGTCGGCAAGCGCTTTGAGCTCATTGGCTACATTTTCATAGCGCGCATACTCTCTTTTTAATTCGCTTAGTGTTTCAATCTCTTTTTCCACCGCACCAATTTGCTCAGTGATCTCTTTCAGTCTTTTTATAATGTCCTTGTGCTGTGCTTCGAAGTGTTTTATTTCATTATTCTTTTTTTCAATTAGTATCTTTTTTTTACGCTCGTTTAAAGTGCTTTCGCATACAGGGCACAACGAGCTTGCCTTTTTTAGCTTTTCAATGGCCTCTCTTGTTTGTGCAATTCTCGCTAAAAGCTCCTTTTCCTTTCCTATAAGCGCGTTCTCACGCTCTTTTAGCTGCTTTAGCGTTGCTTCCAGATTTTTACTTTCCAAAAGTTTTATGTGGGTTTTCAACTTAGCAAATTTCTCTTGCTCATCTTTTAAACTCTGAATTTTTTCTTTGAGCTCTTTTATTCTTAGCTGACGCATCTCATTCTCTTTTTTGGTTTCACTCTGCTCGGCGCGTTTTTCCATAAGTTTTTCTTGAAGTGTTTCTATATTCGCTTCTATTTCACTAATTTCAGCTTCTGTGCTTGCAATTCTTTCCTCAACATCTTTTGCTTCTTCCTCAACTGCCCTGAGCCTTTGCTCAAGAAGTAGGCTTTCTTTTTCCACCTCAGCAAGCTCTTTTTCATAAGCACTAATACTTTCTCGCTCGGCTTTCTTTTGCTCGAGCAAAGCTTTCAGCTCTTCACCAAGCTCGTTCTCTTGTTGTTCGAGTTTGCTGAGCATTGTCCTATGTGAGAGTATCTGCTCTTCTAAAACTCTATGCTCTGCTTTTAGCTCTTCTATCTGCTTGCCAAATTCCTCAAACGCTTTCTCTTGCTCAGCAAGGATTTCATTAGATAGCGCTTCATTTTTGTTTTCTAAATCAGCGACCTTCTTCTTTATCTTCTCCGCTTCTTTCCCCTTTTTTTCGAGAGCTTCGCGATTCTTCTTTAGTTTTTCTTTTGCTTTTTTCATCTCCGCATTGATAGTATCTATCTCTTTCTTCAGGATGGTTGCTTTTATTGAATCCTTTCGCTCAGCAAGCTCTTTGTAGCGTTCCGCTTGTTTACGCTCCTTTTCGAGCTCTTCAAGCCTTGCTAACCTCTCGTGTAAAACTAGGTTCACATCTTTTATCCTTTCATTGACTTTATCTAGATTTTTTTGAGCTTCTTCGCGCTTGAGCTCAAACTCCTTTATGCCAGCAAGTTCATCGATTATAGTTCTTCTTTGTTCGGGGCTCATTTCGATAATCCTTGTTACATCTCCTTGGGCAACAAAGTTATGGCTATTCCTTAACCCTAGTTCAGAAACAAGTGAAGTTAGCTCGCTTAGTGATTTTCGTTCATCGTTTATTCTACATATGCTTTTACCTTTCCTATCAATTGTTCTGCTCATCGTTATTGTTTCTTTACCCTTTTTTATTTTAAGTTCAACTTTACCATAATTCTCTTGCGTAGCGTTGTTTATCAGATCTGTTATGCGTGATGCTCGCAAACTTTTCATTGAAGTTTCGCCAAGCACAAAGAGCAAAGCATCTAATATGTTGCTTTTTCCAGAGCCATTGGGGCCTACAATAACGGTGAATCCTCTCTTAAAGGGTATCTTCGCCTTTTTAAATGATTTGAAGTTCTTAAGCTTTAGCTCTTTCAGCTCCATCATAGGAATCGCTGTCACTTAGCTTTAGAGTGGCGCTCCGCATAGTATATGCTGAGAGTGCCAAAGGAAAATGCTACTACAAAGCTATTAAAAAGAGAATAAATTATTAGTATCGCAAGCGTATCATCAAAGAAGTTCAGAATATATTGCTGAAGCGCGAATATAAGGAAGACTATAAAAGTAAGAACAATTGCTAAAGCCAGTGATTGCCAGAAGAACTCTTCAGTAAAATACCAGCTCCTCTGCAGTGCTTTCCTTGCGTTTATTTTTTCGTATGCAAGTGCAGGCAAAGCAAACATAAAAAGGCGCAAACCAACTATGGCCATAAACAAGCCGAGAAAGAGTAGCGCAAAAAAGCTCAGCAAAAAATTGAATCCAAAAAGCCACAGCATTATGTAAGCACCAACACCAAATGCTGCAAAGAAAATAATACTAATTATGAGCAAAGCTATCGAATCCCATAATGATTTAAATGCAAACTTAATCGCCTTGCTGAAAGCACCTGCTTTTTCAACTATGGCTATGAACTTGCAATAATATATTCCAACAAAGATGCCGAGCCATGAGTTGGCAAGCGCTAATGCAAGAATCTTCAGAAACTCGGCTGACTTTACCTTCACAATAAACATCAGTGTTGCAAAAACGCTTTCTTGTAAAATATTTGCATACACGACCTCATCAAGTAAGATCTCTATAACTATCTGAACAAATAAGATGAAAAAATACGCGCTCAAAAGCGATGCAACAAATGGAATTACCAAGCCATGAGGTTTTTTCAAAACCGCTTTCAGAGAACCATACATAGCATTTAGCATCTAAACCACGCTTTCACGTTATTAGCTTCTTTTAATATAGGAAATGAGGCTTTTTATTCTTTTTCTTTGATGAAATCCGCTTGCTGATT
>JAFCEU010000088.1 GCA_017608995.1 Candidatus Iainarchaeum sp.
AAAACAAGGCCGGAATTGGTTGGAAAGCTTGCTGAGCTTCTAAAAGAAAAAGCTGGGCGAAAAAAGTCTATGCGAAAAATTTTAGAGATTATTAGAAAAAACATTGAAGCACATAACACTTCATACTTAATTTCATTAACGCCTGAAGGAATGCCAAAAGGATTTATTAATTTTAAATTTCCAAAGGAGAAAGAAGCGTATGTTGAAACACTGTTCACATATGTCTCGCCCAAATTCAGAAGGCAAGGCGAGGCAACAAGACTAACATATAGGCTCATAGCAATTGCTAGGAGAGGTGGTTATAAGGGAATATATAGACCAAATCTAAAGGCTGAAATGCTAAGTTTAAGCGAGAAGATGGTTGCAAAGCCAAGAAAAATTATTGGAAAAGAAGGAAAACCAAAAATCGACAAGAGCTCTGGCAAACCCCTAAGAGCTGAAGATATCGCTGTTTTTTCCATCTATGAAAGCCCTTCGTATCGCTTTGGCTCTGCAAAGATAATATTTAAGCCCACGGGAAAGAAAAAACAAACCCACAGCAGTGTAAAAACTCGGGTGAAAGGAGTTGGGAGAAGAACAAGGCCAAAGTAAGTCGATGTTGGCAGGTAAGTTAAAAAAATCAACCAAAGATGGTGTATAGTATGGTTTTGTTTTACATATTGATTGCAGCTTTAATAGATAGCCTGCTTGCGTTTGTTGGTGCGGTTTCACTTTTGCTGAGGAAAGATATTTTTGAGAAGTTAATATTTGGATTAGTTGCTTTTTCTGCAGGCGCACTGCTGGGCGGCGCTTTTTTCCATCTTCTTTCGGAATCGCTAGACAAGATACCGAATATGCTGGCGTTTAGCCTGCTTTTTGTCGGCTTCTGTTTATTTTTTATAATAGAGCGCGCTTTGCACTGGCACCATTGCCACAAAGGTCGTTGCGCTATTCACCCAGTAAGCTGGCTTATTCTGATAGGTGACGGGATTCATAATTTTATAGACGGTGCGGTTATTGCAGCAAGCTTTCTGGTTAGCGTGCCCTTTGGAATAATCACCACCCTGCTTATAATTACTCACGAAGTTCCGCAGGAACTCGGCGATTTTGCAGTGCTTGTTTATAGTGGTATGGAGAGAACAAAAGCATTGCTCTTCAACTTTGTTTCGCAAGCGACATGTGTAATAGGAGCTTTGCTTACATACTTCTTTTTCCTTGATAGCGATTTTGTAATTTTCCTTCTGCCATTTGCAGCAGGCGGATTCATTTATATAGCTGCTTCTGATTTGATCCCGGAGTTACATAAAGAAGAAGATTTGAGAAGAAGCATTCTTTCATTCTTGCTTTTCTTGTTTGGTTTGGGATTTATGCTAGCGATGAAGTTGCTGTTTGAATAAGCGTTTAAGGCCTAATTATCCAACAAGCTTCTTTATATGCTCTGCAAGCTCAACAGTATTTGTTTTGCCCTTTTTTTCTCTTTTCACAATTCCTTTATCCTCAAGCTTCTGCAAAACTCGCGTTGTCTTTACCCTGCTCAACTCTGCAAGCTTCGAGATGCTCGCTTGGCTTAGCTTCTTTTTTCGCAAAAGCAGCCTAACAACCTTTTCTTCATCTCCGTTTAAAAGTTTTAAAAAAGGAGCGAGCGATTTTTCCAGTTCTTTTTTTGCTTTCCAACTTCTTACTATTCTATCTATTAACAAATAGTATGCAAACGAACCAACAAACAGTCCGGAAGAAGCGACCATTATTATAAGGATTGGTATTTGCTCAGTACAGCTGCAGAAATCGCCTGTATGAAGTAATGAGTAGGTATAAAATACCACAAACGAAATCATAAACACAAAACCTGTGATAAGTCCTATTACAAGTGTTACATCTTTTAGGCTAACTTCTTTCATTTTTTATCACAATTTCATTTTTTGAAACAAAAGTATTTATATTGTTTCGGATGAAATTTTTTAAATAAAAATATTAATGCTAGTAGAAAGTGTGCAAATTGAGGTGTTAAAAATGCTAAATAAAAATTACCTGCCAAAACGCTTTGCATTTTTGCTTATCTTGTTAGCCATTCTATTTTTTAGCTTTACGTCCGCTTATGCAGAATCCCAAAATCATATATGCGCAGTGTATTTTACTGGCATTGGCTGCCCACATTGTGCAAAGACCGATCCAGTTGTTTTGGGAAAGCTGCCGCAGCAATATGAGAACCTAATTATAGTAGAATATGAAATCTATCAGCTTAGGGAAAATGCTCCGTTATTAGCTGCGTATAATTCCGCTTATAATTCTGGGCTTGGCATTCCTTTGATAATATTCAGCAAAGATGGGCACATAATAGGTGATTCACCAATACTCAGTAATATAGAAGGCGTTCTCAACAGCTTAAAAAGCAACCCTTGTCCATTAGCAGATGGCAGCAGCATTGGATTTGCAAAGCTTGATATAACCGCTTTGCCTGGAAAACC
>JAFCEU010000089.1 GCA_017608995.1 Candidatus Iainarchaeum sp.
GGGATTCTGAGCTTTTCCAACTCGGTTTTTGTTATAGCTTTAAACGTTGAACCTTTGCCAATATTTTCAATCTGAGATTTCACTTTCTGGAACCAATAAAAATAAAATAAATTAGAACCTTGTTTAATTCTTATAGCTGCCAATCCTCTCCCAATACATAATTTAAATGGGGACAAATTCACATCACCCACTGGGGCCCTTATAGAAATTAAAATATCGCCTTTTTCCGAGATTTTAGTTGGTTGGGTGGTCCACAAAGCAGGCCGCGGATAAATATACCCAAACTCGTTTTTACCCTGGATAAAAGGGAGCCCTTTACCCTGTCTGTTGTAGGTTTTTCCAGGGGGTGACTGACCCATTATAAGCTTCATTTCTTTGCTATTCCCCAACTCAATAAGTTTCCAATCTTCAGGGATTTTCATAAATGTGTTTCTGCAAATTTGCTCATTAGACATATTTATCCCCAAATATTATAATGACAATTATGCCGGATGCTGCAATAAGAAGCCACAAAACAATTTTTTTGAACAATTCAAAAGAAAAAATTCCAATAATAGATAAAACGCATATTAAAGAAATAATTCCTGCGCTTACAAAAGAAATCTCAAACGTCCGCCCCAATAAAATTGTTATAACAAGCCAAAGGAAAATTAAACCAAGCCATAAATACGGTTCCCAACCAGAGCCATTTGAAAATCTAACAGAAAACGCTGCAAGTATAAGAAGTATTGCAACCGCAGCAAGCCTTCCTAATGTGGAGTCCATTTATTTCATCACCTCTAAAAACACTTCAATTTTTTTATTTACTTCTGAAAGTTCTTTTTCAACAGTTTTAAGTTCTTCCCATTCTTTACTCACGTCAATCTCTTCTTCCTTTTCCTCAGGAAAAACGTATAGAGTAACATTCAGATTGTAATCATTTTCCCGCATCTCTTCATGCGAAACAACCCTTGCGAAGTCTTTTATATTCTTAAATTTATTGTAAGCTTCCACAATTTTCTTGATATGCTTCTCACCTAAGCGATTAAGCTTCCTTACTTCAGGGTGCTGCTCATATTCTTTGCTTGCGTTAATAAACAGTACTTTATCTTTTCTTTCCTCGGGCTTATTCTTTCTAAAAATTAAAATAGCCCCAGGAGCTCCAGTATTATAGAACAGCTTTTCAGGGAGCAAAATAACACACTCTAACAAATCGTTTTCAATAACTTTTGATCTAATAACTTTTTCTTTTCCTCCTCTAAATAAACAGCCATTATCAATTACAATGCCCACCCTACCACTGTCATCTTTAGCCGAGGCAAGCATGTGCTGGATCCATGCCCAATCAGCAGACTGCTTAGTTACAAATCCATAGCTAAAACGTTTCTGCCAGAATTCGGCCTTTTTAAGTGTATCTTCACCATAACCATCCTGATTCCATGGAGGGTTAGCAATCACAATATCAAACTTTTTAGGCCCAACTCCTTCCTTGAATTTAGGAGAAAGCAAAGTATCTCCATACGCAATGTATGGGTTTCTTATATCGTGGATGTAAAGATTCATTTTACACAATGCATAAGTAGTAGAGTTTGCTTCTTGTCCGTATAAAAACAATTTATCAGCTTCTTCTCGACCATTTTCTTCTTCTACATGCTTGTATGCAGCAATTAACATGCCTCCGGAACCACAAGCAGGATCGTAAACACTCTCTCCCGGTTTAGGATCTAACATTTCAACCATGAGCTTTATAACCTCTCTTGGGGTATAAACCTCGCCTTCTTTGGCTTTTTGTGGAGCAAAGTATCTGAGCACCCACTCGTATGCATCTCCAAACACATCTGGAGAAACATGATGCAACCTTTTTTCACTAAATAATTCAACTAGCTGCCTCAAAATCTCAAAGTTTTCTTTGCTAGTGGTAAATTGAATAAAATCAGCTCTATCCACAACATCTTTCAGCTCTGGGTTTAATTCGGCGATTTTCTTTAAAGCTTGGGAAAGTGTTTCTGGCAAGCTATTAACATCTTTTGTTATGTTTTTCCAGAGAAATTCCTCGGGTAAATCGAACTCATGATAAGTTGAGCTCTTTGCTTCTTTTCTGGCTTCTTCCTCACTCAAACCATCGTCTAGAGCTTCTTTGTAGGCTTCTTCAAATTCGAGCTCCCACTTATCGCTGATCCTTTTTAAGAAGAGCAATATAAGAATAAATTTATAATCCACCCGCGTTCTAATTAGGTCTGCTGCCTTTTTCAAAATTCGTTCTATATCGCTTCTAGTGAGCTTTTCCGAAGTGATTTTAAGCGTACTTTTAAAGATTTCATCTCTACTCTTTAGAATATAGAGGCTTCTTCTTGCATCAGAAGGATCGAGCTTCATATCGAGCCAGCCGGCTTTTCTCAGCTTAGAGAGAATTACTGCAACACTGCGATTATCAGCTTTTCCTT
>JAFCEU010000090.1 GCA_017608995.1 Candidatus Iainarchaeum sp.
GCATTGCTAAAAGAGTTCAAAGAGTATGGAAAAGTATTCTGGCTTACAAGAGAGAATTATGAAGATGTAAAACAATCTTTACTAAAAATTTTATTTTAGGGGATATTGCAGATTTCGACTTTATGCCTTAAAATCTTCGGATTGTTGCCAAAAAGGTCTTTGTACCAAAAGCTCGCTTTCACTCTTTTTCCTGAAAGTACTAAAGGAAGCCAGTGTTCATCATCTTCCCACATCATATTGAAAGGGAGCTCACCAATATCAAACCAATGGGGCTTAATTTCATCGCTCTCTTTTGGGATGCCTCGCCACCTTGCCACAACAAAAACCTTAACAAAAAATTCAAGAGATGAGCAATCATAAAACATAAGCTCTGCTGCTTCAAAATATTTCTCTGGAATGATGCCAAGCTCTTCTTCCGCTTCCCTAAGCATTGCTTGCTCGAAGCTTTCATTTGCTTCCAACTTTCCGCCGAAACCATTCAGCTTTCCCTCGCCAAAGCCTCTCTTTTTAAGCCCTAAAAGTATCTTATTTCCATCCACTAGGTAACCCAAAACCGCTTTTATCACTTAAAACACCAGAAGCCGCGGGCGGGATTCGAACCCGCAACCTGCTGCTTTCTTGACTATACGAGGCAGCTGCTCTACCATTAAGCTACCGCGGCGACATAAGAATTAGTTTTGCGGAACTATTTTAAGCATTTTACCGAGCTAAAAAGCAACTTTATAAACTCTTTATAATATTTATTATATAGTTAGCGGTGATATTATGAGAGAAAAAATGCTTGCCGTTCAGAAAGAAATGCGCAGAGAGCTTAGGGAAGAAGCGGTAAGGCTCAGGGAAGAATTTGAAAACTATTTAGAGGACCTGATCCTGCTTTCGGATCCTGAATTTTGGGAGGCCTTAGAAGAGGAGAGCACAGGAAAGATAAAAAAATATAGTACCATAGAGGAATTTAAAAAGAAGTCAGGGCTGTAAGATGGCACACGAATTTTTCACAACCCCTCAATTTGAAAAGCAACTTAATAAGTACGATAAACGGTTGAAAAGGATTGTTATCAAAAAGATGGAAAAAATTATAGAAAAGCCTTTGTTGGGAAAGCCTCTTCACAAGCCATTGCAAAACTATAGAAGCGAGCGCGTAGAAAAACTTCGGATAATTTATACTATAAAAGAAGGCAAGGTGTGCTTTGTTTATCTTCAGCATAGAAAGAAGGTTTATAGATGAGGGCGATTGCTATGAAGCTCTGCAGCGCCTGCCTGCTTGGAATAAAGTGTAGGTATGATGGTAAAGACAATTTGAATGAAAGGGTAATTGAATTAGCTAAAAAGAAAAAGTTGATTCCTGTTTGTCCTGAACAGCTAGGTGGCTTACCTACACCGAGAGAGCCAGCTGAAATTCAAGGCAACAGGGTTGTAACTTACTCTGGAAAGGATGTTACAGAATATTTTGAAAGGGGCGCGAAGAAGGTTCTAAAAATTGCAAAATTGCTTGGAATTAAAGAGGCAATTTTAAAGCAAAAAAGTCCTTCATGTGGCTCTGGCAAGATTTACGATGGAACGTTTTCTAGTAGAATTATTGAAGGCGACGGAATAACCACAAGGCTATTGAAAAAGAATGGAATTAAGGTTATATCAGAAGAAGAGCTATAGTTCTGCAAAGCTTAACTTTCCAACTGAAAGCTTCCAGAGGATTTCTGGCAGTTCAGCGATTTTGACTCTCTTTTGTGCCATTGTGTCGCGTTCGCGAATTGTTACAGTATCATCCTTCAGCGTATCGTAATCTATTGTTATTGCATAAGGCACAGCAATTTCATCTACGCGAGCGTAGCGCCTGCCAATAGAACCCTTCTCATCGTAAAGGCATGAAAACTTATAATCTTCAAGAAGATCAAACACTTGCTTGGCTTTTTCTGATAGACCGTCTTTGCTTACTAAAGGAAATACTGCAACAAAGTAAGGGGCTAACTGAGGTACTAAAGCTAAATACAATCGCTCATCTTTACCGCGCTTTTCTTTTCTAATTGCTTGGTCAAGCACAACATAGAAGGTTCTATCGATGCCTGCAGAGAGCTCAAACACATGTGGAATAAACACTTTGCCATCCTCTTTAGCGCTCAAATCCTTTTTGCTCCCCTCAGAATGACCTTTTAAATCATAATCTGTTCTGTAGTTGCATGCCACTAGCTCAATCCAGCCCAAATCAGTTAAAACTTCAAAGTCCCAGGTTTCCTTTGCATAGAATGCCCTTTCTTCAGCATCGAGTTCGCGGAAGCGCATTTTTTCTAAAGCTATGCCGCACTTTTCATAGAACTGCTGCAAGCGCGCAAGCCAGTATGCAATAAGCTTTCCTGAAACTACGCGTTGC
>JAFCEU010000011.1 GCA_017608995.1 Candidatus Iainarchaeum sp.
TCCATAGGAAAATTCCCAGTGCTTTCTCTGCTTGGAATTCTATTCACAGTTATATTATTGGGCAATATTGAACTTAAGGTAATAATCTTTGGCACCATCGTAACTATTGTCGGTCTGATTATTGCGATTCTGTTTGAATAAATTTTTTCTAATCTGAGGCTGCCTTAAGCGCAATTCGCTTGCGCCGATAACGCTCAAAAAACTCCAAATATTGTTTAAGGTTTATTTTATAAACTTTTTCACGAAATAAAAATGGCGGAAAATTTCAAAAAGCTTTTGCGAAAACGGCAACAGGGCGCAGTTCAAATCTGTGAGATTTTCCTGCAATTCCTGTTATAAAGTGTGTGTGCAGGAAACACCAGTAGTAGCAACGTGTAAGTACAGGGACAGAATAGATCGCTACAGCTATGGCTTTTCCCAAGCGCCAGTTCATGAACCGCAAACCAGCACAACGAATCCCGACTTGGTATGGAAATTTTATAGGAGCTATTGTTTGCTAAATGACCCAAGACATGTGTACAATGTTTACAAAAGCAATACTGGATTGTATAATACTATAAAATTTAACTGCTTGGCTGGCACAAGGTGCGTGCAACTAACTTACCTAAGGGCAACCTGCAAGAGAGTAACTCGCTAAGGAATGGATTAAAAAAATTTGCAATTTTAAGAGTATCAATGGACGCGATATCAACACTATTTGGTGTTTTTGGTGGCTTAGCCATTTTTCTTTTCGGTTTGCGTTATCTTTCTGATTCTTTAAAGAGGGTTGCTGGTTCAAAACTGAAAAAGCTTCTTGAGAAATTAACTAGCAGCAGATTGAAAGCTTGTGCAATTGGAGCCTTTATAACCGCAGCAATTCAGAGCTCTTCGATGACAATGGTAACACTTATAGGTTTTCTGAATGCAGGCATGCTTGCGCTTGAGCAGGCTGTGTGGGTCATGCTTGGTGCAGAGATTGGGACCACCATAACAGCACAAATAATCGCATTCAAAATAGGCATGCTTTACTTGCCAATAATCGCTATCGGATTTTTCACATCTTTCTTCTCAAAAAACAGAAAAGTGAAGAATATTGGTTGCATAGCTCTTGGCTTCGGTTTGATTTTTATGGGCATGCACATAATGTCAAGCGCCGTAAAGCCTCTAAAAGATGAACCATTCTTTCAATCGATGCTTGTAGCATTCGGCAGGGAACCATTATTTGGAGTGCTTGCAGGTGCAGTTTTCACAGCAATAATTCAAAGCTCTTCTGCAACAACCGCTTTGGTTATTGCAATGGGCGCCGCAAATATGATAACACTGCCTGCAGCGATAGCCCTAACCTTTGGAGCAAATATAGGCACAACGATAACCGCTCAATTGGCTTCAATAGGCTCAAGGCTTTCAAGCAAGAGGCTTGCATTTGTACAAAGCATGGTTAATATAATTGGTGTCTCTTTATTCTTCCCTTTCATATATCCGTTTGCGGATTTTATAGCATTAACAAGCGCCGAGCTTCCAAGGCAGATTGCCAATAGCCATACAATATTCAATGTGATGGTAACAGCAATAATGCTGCCTCTCTCTGGAATGTTAGTGAAGCTCTCGTATGCTGTTATGAAAGGCGGAGAGGAAAGGCAGGAAAGGGGCTTGAAGTATGTGAACAGAAATATAATGCTTGTCCCCTCAATAGCGCTGAAGCAAATAAAAAAGGAAGTACAGAGAATGAGTAAGCTTACAATAGATATGTTGAAGCTTTCGCGAAAAGCTTTGCTCGAAGGTGATTTGGAAAGAGCAAGGCATCTGCCAGAAAAAGAAGATACTGTAGATGAGCTGAAGATTACTCTGTTTCCGATGCTCGAAGAGCTGTGCAAGCAAGAGCTTAGCAATACTGAGCGGAAGCAAGCGGTGATGTTGAAAGGGCATGTTATTGATATTGAGCGTGTTGGCGATCATGCAAACAACCTCTATGAGCTTGCACAAAAAATGAAAGAGTTAAAAATAAAGCTTTCTGCAAAGGAAAAGAAGGAGCTGAAACGATATTTTGAGCTAGCTCAGGAAGCTTATTTAGCAAGCGTAAAGGCAATGAAAAAGCCTGAACAAAAGCTCTTTAAAATAGTTCTTGACAACGAGCGCGAGTTGGATACTGTTCAGGATAGAATTGAAAAAAGCGAGATAGAATCAGCTAATAAGGAAAATGCGATAATAATGGTTGAAGCGCTGCTGAATCTTGAGAGGATAAGCGACCATGCGAAGAACATTATAGGAACTTTAAAGCAAGGATTTTAACAATCGCTTTTGCAAGCTCATTTCTTCTTTGAATTAGCAAACCTGTCAAGAATCACTACGATAGCGAAACCAAAAATTGCCGGTGGAAGGGCAAGGAAGGGGTTAATGCCTGATTTTGCACTTGCTTCTAAAATTCTCCCAAAAGGCAATCTGAGCGAGCCGAGCATAAGTCCTGCAAGTAGAGCAAGCGTTTCGTTCCTTCGTTTTTTAAGTAAAAAGGCTAAAACCCTTGCAAATGTCATGAATCCGATAAAGCCTCCTATTGAAGAAACCAGAATAACAACCAGGTTGAGCTCTGCGAGAGCATTCAGCATAAACTGGTATTGACCAAGGAAGAGAAGCATAAATGCTCCAGAGATACCTGGCAATAGCATTGCGCTACTAGCAACCATCGATGCGAAAAATATTACCGCTAGCGAGTGCTCTGCTTGCAGAGGATTGAGAGAAACAAAGAAGAAAGCGATTATAAAACCAATGAAAAAAGAAATTATTGAGGAAACGCTATGGGCCGAAATAGATCTGTGGATTACTTTTGCGGAGCCTGCTATAAGTCCAAAGAAAAATGCGTAAGCAACTATTGGGTTGTTTTTTAGCACGGTGCTTAAAACCCTTGAGAAAAGTAAGAACGAGCAAGTAATGCCAAGCATAAGTGGAATGAAAAATTCAAAATCAATGCTAAAGAAGTTTTTCTTAGCCTTTTCCCATTCCCCCTTTAAAGCAAAGCTCAAGAATTTGAAATCAATGTTCTTTATCCCGAAAATTAGGCGTTCATATATGCCGGTAACAAACGCTATTGTGCCACCCGAAATCCCTGGCAATATATCCGCAAAGCCCATTAGCATACCTTTGAGGAATATGATTAAAAGCCCGGAAATTCGCATAAAACCACTAAAAACACAAAAACCACTCATTTTTTAAACACTTACCCATATAATACTTAAAGTAAAATTCGGAAGGAAGTGAAGTAATAGAAGGCTAATTCTTTTTCCTGAGAATGAGTTTTTTAGAGCTGATTCTGATGATATTAAAACTAAAAAGGAGTGAAAAATAATGCAAGACAAGTTTGGAAGGACTCTCTACAAAGCTGTTTGCAGCGATTGCGGCAAGGAATGCGAGGTGCCGTTCCAGCCAGACGGTACAAGGCCTGTTTACTGTAGAGAGTGCTACCTCAAAAGAAGAGGCAACAGAAGATTTGGAAGAAGATAAATAGCGCTTGCTATTTACTTCCATTCTTTTCTATTTCTTTTATTTTTCTTTTTTACTTAAACCGAAGCTTTAAAAAACATTTGTATAATAACGCAAATATGGAAATCTTCAAATGTTTGGCAAGCAAAAGCAGGTTGCAGCTGTTGGAAGCGTTGCTAAATGATAGGCTATGCTGCAAGGATGTTACCAAATGCACAAAGCTGGATATTTCAACTGTTTCAAGGCATTTGCATAAGTTAGCGGAAGCAAACCTAATAGAGATGCGAAGAGAAGGCAAGCACATTATATGCAAGGTAAAGAATCCAAAAAAGATAAAGAAGCTTCTTGAACTTGCTAAGCAGATAGAGGGATCGAAATGAGCGATTCAGAATTGGAAGAGATAAAGAAAAGGAAGGTGAAAAAGCTTATGGAAAAAAAGGTGCAAAAGGTTATTGTGTATTCTACGCCCGCATGCCCATATTGCGATTTAGCAAAGCGCTACTTGAGAGAAAAAGGTGTAGAATATATTGATTACAATGTTGCTGCTGATCAGGAAAAAGCCAAAGAAATGTATATGAAGAGCGGGCAGCTTGGCGTGCCTGTATTGGACATAAATGGCACAATAATTGTCGGCTTCAATAAGGCAGCAATTGACAAAGCGCTGAGGCTTAGTGAGTAAAATCTTGCAAGCCCTTTTTAATATTTTTCTTCTTCGCTAATTTTGGTGATCCTAATGGTAAAGAATGTAATAATAATGGGGGCTGCAGGCCGAGATTTCCACAATTTTAATGTATTTTTCCGGGACAATCCCGAATATAATGTCGTTGCCTTTACAGCTACGCAAATCCCATATATAGAAGGCAGGAAATATCCTGCGGTGCTTGCAGGGAAGCTTTACCCTGAAGGAATCCCTATTGAACCGGAAGAAAAGCTTCCTGAACTTATAAAAGAGCATAATATTGATATAGTAGTTTTTTCTTATTCCGATGTTGAGCATACCTATGTAATGCAAAAAGCAGCTTTGGTAAATGCATGCGGCGCTGATTTCTGGCTCTTGGGGGCAAACCAAACAATGCTTGAATCAAGCAAGCCTGTTATTGCTGTTTGCGCTGTGCGCACCGGCTGTGGCAAAAGCCAAACCACTCGCAGAGTTTGTGAAATACTTAAAGAGCTCGGAAAAAAAGTTGCGGTTATAAGACACCCGATGCCTTACGGCGATTTAGAAAAGCAAGCAGTGCAGAAATTTGAAACATTTGAAGATTTGGATAAGCACAATTGCACTATAGAGGAGCGCGAAGAGTATGAGCCCCATTTAGAAAGAGGCAACATAGTGTTTGCTGGGGTTGATTACGCGAGCATATTGAGAGAAGCTGAACAATGTGCGGATGTTATTGTTTGGGACGGGGGCAACAACGATTATTCTTTCTACAAAGCTGATTTATACATAACTGTTGCAGATCCGCACAGAGCAGGCCATGAATTGCTTTATTATCCGGGAACCACCAATGCGATGCTTGCAGATGTTTTTGTTATAAATAAGGAAGACACCGCTAAGCCTGAAGATATAAAAATTGTTGAAGAGAACCTAAAAAGGTTGAATCCGAACGCAAAGATAATACACGCAAATTCACCCGTTAGTGTGGAAAACCCTGAGCTTATAAAAGATAGGCGCGTTCTTGTTATTGAGGACGGCCCAACGCTAACTCATGGAGAGATGAAATATGGTGCTGGCATTGTTGCTGCAAAGAAGTTTGGAGCAAAGGAAATAGTCGATCCAAGACCTTACTTAAAAGGAGAGCTTGTTAAAACATTTGAAAAATACCCAAACATAGGGACATTGTTGCCGGCAATGGGTTACTCTAAGAAGCAAATAGCCGATTTGGAAGCAACAATAAATGCTTGTGATTGCGATGCGGTAGTTATTGCAACGCCAGTCAACTTGGGGAAGCTGGTGAATATAAACAAGCCGCATACGCGCGTTACTTACGAGCTGGAAGAGAAAACAAAGCCAGGCCTAAAGGAGCTAATCAGGGAAATGCTAGCGAAAAAAGAATAGTGTTGCATATGATCTCAGTGATTGTACCTACTTTAAATGAAGAGGAATTTATAGAGAAATGCCTGAATTCTTTATTGGACCAAACATTACCTAAAAGGAAGTATGAAATAATAGTGAGCGATAGTTCGAGCAAAGATTCTACTGTGGAGATTGCAAAGAGTTTAGCGGACAAAGTAGTTGTGTGCAAAAGGGTTAGCGCTGGTTTTGGAAGGAATTTTGGAGCAAAATATGCAAAGGGGGAAAAGCTTGTTTTTATAGATGCTGATACTGTTGCTAGTGAAACATTTCTGGAAGGTGCAAGCGAGGGGCTTGAAAAAAGTATTGCTTGTACGGGACCGATAAGGGCATTGGAGAAAAATAGTTTATTGCTGAGGGTGTTTTATAGATGGTGGAGTCTGCAATCAAGAATTTCAGTTCTGCTTCGCCACCCCATTTTTCCTGGATTCAATTTTGCGGTTAGAAAAAAAGTATTTGATAATGCTGGTGGTTTCAAAACAGAGGATATTACAACAGAGGACTTGGAACTTTCATTAAGGTTGCGAAAATATGGAAAGCTTTCGTTCAATAAAAAGATGCTTGTGCATACATCCACAAGACGCCTGCGAGAAATAAGCTTGCCTGCTTACATCGCAAATGCAGCAACATTTGTACTTTTCAATAAATCTCGAAGCTGGAAAGAGCATAGAAAAGATATGGGCGATGTATAATGCCTACCGGAAAAAGAAAGCCTGCATGGAAAAAGGAAATAAAGAAGCACGGAATGGCTCCGCTTTTTTTGGGTTGGGAGCTCAGGGAAAATTTTGGCTATATTTTTAGAGGGCTCAAAGCGAAGGGATCTGCAAAGAAGAAGGCAGCAAATCTTGCGCTGCAAATAAGGTTTGATCGAGAAAGAATTATCAGTTTAGCACAGCAGGGGCTTATCAGCATGCAGACCACAAACAGGTTGATAAACGAAGCATTTAGAATATGTCGCCTCAAAGAGAGTGGAAAACTTAAAGCAGAGCAGGCAATCGCTTTTTTAAATACGGTGGAACACTTTATCAATAGCTTCCCAGAGTAAGAAAGGGAAAAGAGCAGTTAAATTTTTTAGTGTTTCATTCTTCGCATTTTTGGAAGCTCAATATCTAATATATATTTAAGGTCCATATCGGTTATTACGTTTTTACCCGCTTCTTTTGCTCTTCCCTCTGCAAGCCTTAAAGCAAGCTCTACATCATGCCCGCTATAGCCCTCTCTTTTGAAATTTTCTACCATCTCTCCACGACTCAATGTTCTACCATAGTACCCGTATCTGAAAGGTTCTCTTCTCTTTCCACGCACAGGATTTTTTATAGTATGTGGCCTCCTTTTCCGAATGCGTGTTGGCATTTTAATACCTCTTAAATCTATATTCGTTTTCCCTTAATTAATTTTTCGGTTATATTTTTTGCTATGGATTTATGGCAAGCGGTTGTTTTGGGCGCATTGCAGGGGATATTTGAATGGCTTCCTGTTAGCTCGCAGGGACAGATGATGGGTTTAGCGATAGCATTTTTTAAGCTAAGCGCTGAGTATGCTTTGCGTTATGCGGTTATGCTACATGCTGGCACACTGTTAGCTGCAACAATCTACTTCAGAAAAGAGCTTGCTGAACTTTTACAACTAAAAAACAAACAATTGCTGAAATTTTTATTAATAGCGCTCGCATCAACAGCAATAACAGCTATCCCTTGCTACCTACTTCTTAAGGCGATTTTAAGCTATAATCCTTTCTTTTTACTATTATTCATAGGCCTTTTCTTAATACTCACTGGAATTTCTCAAAAAAGTAAAGGTATCAAGAAAAGAGCTGAGCTTACAAAAATAAATGCGTTCTTTTTAGGCCTTGCGCAAGGACTCAGCGTTCTGCCTGGAATAAGCAGAAGTGGTATTACTACTGCTACGCTTCTATTCGAAGGCTTCAAGCCAGAGCAAGCATTCAGGCTCTCTTTCATCCTCTCAATTCCAAGCATCCTGCTCGCTGAGCTGGCGTTTGCAGCATTTGAGAGCGTTGTAATAGATTTTAATGCGATTGTTGCTCTACTAGTGGCATTTCTGCTTGGCTTTTTGCTCATTGATTTTTTGCTAAAAATAGCCAAGCGCGCAAGCTTTTCAAAATTCTGCATCGCATTTGGTTCGCTTTACATAGCAATTGCCCTTGTAGAAGCAACGGCTATTTTTCAATAAATAGGGTTTGAGCTGCTGACAAAGTAGTTTCAATCATATTTTCTAAATCAAGCTTGCTTTCTTCTTCAAGCACTCTTGCGATGCTCGCTCTTGTTATAGGGTGCTTTGGACCTAAAACATCACACATCTCCTTGCCCTTGCTTATTTCAAACGTGCCTATCTGCTCAGCGATCTTTATAGTTTCTTCCTTATCAAAGCCAAGCAAAGGCCTTACTATCGGCATATTTGTTGCTTGAGAAATTATAGCTAAATTACCTAGAGTCTGACTCGACACTTGCCCCAAAGATTCACCGGTTGCAATAAAGTCGCACTGCTCTTGCTTAGCAATTCTTTCAGCAATTCTGTACATTAGGCGGCGCATCAAAACAAAATAGTAAGCATGCTTGCACTTGCTTGCAATTTCCGCAAGCTGATCACTAATATCAATAACTATGAGCTTTTTTATTCCCAAAACTCTGCAAAGTTGCTTAGATTTTTCAATAGATTCCTTACCTGTGATTTTCTCGTTAGAAAAGTGCAAAGCGATTAGTTCGGCCTTTTTCCCAACCAAGTAAGCGGCAACAGGGCTATCTATTCCGCCGCTAAGCAGAAGCAATCCTTTGGGTTTTTGCATAGCTGAATTAAACTTCATTAACGTTTTAAATTTTTTGAACATTTTATATCCTGTTTTTTATAGCATTGTCTATCAGGTGCAATAATGAATCGAACAACCTCTGAACATGTGGAAATCACTTATGGGATATGGAGAGGAGCTTATCTAACAATATTGGTCCCTCTTATTATTTTGTTTTGCACGTCTTTTGTACTTGGTTTTCCGCCAACCGCTTTGCTTTTTTTCGTTGCAGTAGGCTCCTTCTTTATTCTTTTGGCTATTAACTATGAGATAGTTTTAACCAAAGATGAGCTTCGCATTCCTATAATCCCAAAGGTTTGGTATTTAAAGGTAAAAATAGAAGATATAGTCGCAATATGCAAAGCAAAAGATTACGCGAAAGTATTTAAACAATTCTATCCGGAGAAAAAGTTGCTTAATAAACCGCTTTTTGGCGCAGTCGTTATAACTAAAACAGGTTTATTTGCTAGAGGAATAGGCATCTACCCAGAAAATGCTGAAAAGCTAATAGCGGATTTTGAAAGAATAAAAAAAGCACAGCATAAACCATAAAAATCTTGCTCACAAAATAATTGTTGATTGCTATGACAGAACTCCTTTACCTCAACGATTGCTACCTTAAGGAATTCAATGCTAAAGTAATTGAAGCGCAGGGCAATAGAGTTGTACTGGATAGAACCGCTTTCTATGTTCTTGGCGGCGGTCAGCCTGCTGATACCGGCAAGCTTCTGCGCAGCAATGAAGAGTTTAGGGTTTTGAATGTTCGGAGAGAAGCAGGCAGGGTGTGGCATGAGCTTGATAGGGAAGGCCTGCAAGCGGGCGATGAAGTTAAAGGGATAATTGACTGGGAAAGGCGCTACAAACTGATGCGCATGCATACTGCTGCACATATACTCACAATGGCAGTGCAGGAGTTATTCCCCAATGCTTTGGTAACCGGTGGTCAAATTGATTTGGAAGAATCGCGAGACGATTATAATCTACCAGAACTGAATGAGGAAATTGTGAAGAAGATTGAGGAAAAAGCCAATGAGATTGTGAGTGCTGCTCTGCCAGTAGAAATAAAAGAGTTGCCAAGAGAAGAAGCGTTCAAGATTCCGCAGCTCTTTAAGCTAAGAGATGTGTTGCCGCCTTCTCTGCCAAAGATACGCTTCACAAGAATAGGTAACGATGTAAACGCTTGCGGCGGCACCCATGTAAAAAATACAAAAGAGGTTGGGAGAATAAAAATTACAAGAACAAAGAGCAAAGGGAAGGATAATAAAAGGATTTATTTTACAGTAGAATGAGTGGTATAAAAAAGGTGAAAGTATGGCAAGGAAGGAAATTTTAGAGGTGATAAGAAAAAGGGCTTCTATAAGAGCTTATGATAAAAGCAAAAAGGTTTCTAAGGAACAGATTGAAGCTATTCTCGAAGCTGCCCGCTTAGCACCTTCCGCAAGAAATACACAGCCGTGGGTTTTTTATGTTGCCGAAAGCGATGAAGCCAAAGCAAAGGTAATGAATGCTATGAGCGAACATAACGCATGGGCCAATGAAGCAAGCGTTTTGCTCGTGGTTTGTGCTGATTTAAGAAACGTCTATCGCTTAGAAGCAAAGAAGTATTATGTGGACATCGGATTATGCCTTGAAAATATTTTGCTTGAAATAGTGAACCAGGGCTTAGCTGCCTGCCCATGCGCTGCTTTTGACAAAGAGACGCTGGCAAGGAGTTTACAACTACCAGAATACCTCGAACCAGTGATAATAGTTCCTATTGGATATGAAGCGAAAGGTAAGCTTCTAGGGGAGCTCAGAGAAAAATATGGTGAAGTTGTAGAGAGAAAAGCCCATAAGCTCGGTGGCACTAAGAGCTTGGAAGAGATAATATTTAAGTGGGAATAAAAGGTTGTTGAATGCTACCTTTTTTTCTTCAAGAATGATATATAAAGATGCGTAAATATTCAACAACCTTTTAAAAGCAAAGGATTTTTAATAGTAAAAACTAATTTTTTATGTGCCTGCAAGGAAGCGAAAAGCAAAAAATAGGCTGCATGCTGTTCCAAAAAAGAAAGGTTATAGTAAAGAGGTTATAAATGGAATTCGCTATGCGGAAAAAATAAAAAGGTTTGTCACATCAAACCGCTATTTTAGAAGCGCAGCTTCTGGAAGAGAAGTTGGAACATTCGTTCAGAAAACGCTGCTTCCAATTATTGCAAAATACAGGAAAGGAGAACCAATAACAGCAGAAGAAATTGCAAAGATGCGGAAAAAAGCAAAGGGATTTTTTGCACAGAAGGGAGAGATTTTGCTTAGAGATGCGCTGAAAAGAGCGAGGAAAACAAAACAATTGCTGCAAATAAAAGCAGTTGGTGTTCCAGGCAAGCGAAGGCAAGCATACTTTATAATTGAAAGAATAGATCGCTTTCTAGAAAAAGTGGGTAGAAGAGAGGCAAAGCTAGAAGATGCTATAAGAGTTTTAAATCTCTGTGAAAAAGCAGATAAGATAAAGTGAGTGTCGTGGCGGGCAAAACAAGGCGCGATAGGCTCATAGAAGCGATAAATAAAAAAATAATAGAGCTTAGACATTTGCAACCTGAGTTCGAATTTAGGAAAGGCTGGCTTGATTATGTGGGCAGAAAAGAGCTTGTTAGGATCGCAATAGAAACTGCTCGCGAGCTCGCTCATCAACCAAAATCAAGGAGCGATATTGCAAGTTACTTGGCAGAGGTGCTAACACTTCCAGAGCTTACAGGCGAAGGCATTGGTTTTATTGCACAGAAAGCTGTTACTGGCGGTAGGCGCTACCGCGGCGTTGCTGAGCATTTGAGAGTGCTGCAGGCACACAATGTTGATATAGAGCTTTTAGTAAAGATTCTCCTTCTGGAAAAACCGCGAATGGTAAGAGACGTTCTGCAGAAGTTGCCTGCTACCTACAGCAGAAAGCACATAAAAACTATTGCGAGAGAGCTTGGTGTGATATTTTGGTGGCATCAGAAAAGAGTAGAGGGGCACATACGAATGCAGCAATTTATAGAAAGGTTGCGAACAAGGAATAGAATCACATACGGAACGCGGCTTGAACAAGCAATGCTCACCAGAGAAGATGTTAAAGAGCTGTTGAGAAAAGGTGTTCCAAAGGAAGATATAGAAGCTATGCTAAAAAGAATCATTAAAGAGCCTCCACAAAAGGAATACAAACCAAAAAGGAGCAAGCGGATTATTCGAAGGCCCCGTTGAAATCAAGAGGATTGTTGTTGCTTTTGCTGAGCTTCTAAAATAAGCTGCAAAAGAGCTTGCTGCATATTCCGCAGGGCACTTATGAGTTCGCCTTTACAATACTGATTTATTTC
Source organism: Candidatus Iainarchaeum sp. (assembly GCA_017608995.1). Classification (GTDB taxonomy): domain Archaea; phylum Iainarchaeota; class Iainarchaeia; order Iainarchaeales; family DTGL01; genus DTGL01. The sequence continues at coordinate 11,660 of JAFCEU010000011.1, forward strand.
GGATGTTTGCATATCCATAAGAGAATTTTTATCTTCAATCAGTCGCTTTGGAAACCTGCAAACCATATCCTTGCCTTCCACTGCTTTAATTATAGCAAAAAATTTCTTCTGGAGGTGCCTTTCCTCATCGCTTTCAGGCACCGCTAAGTTCACATTGAGCTTCTGCATTCTGTAATAAAACTCACATTCATTTCCATCTTTACCTCTACTTTCAAGGTAGAGTTCTGTGTAAGTGCTATTTTGCTCCTCGGAAATAAGCACTTTTGCAGGCGCACATTGCCTTGCGGCTGTATCAAAACACCCCTTATCATTGCCACAGTCTTTGAGCTGTAGCTGCTCTTCTTGAACGCAAGCGCTCAGAAAAGCAAGACAGAAGAAAGAAACCAAAAGTAAAACTTTTTTATGCAAAAAAACCACCTTAAAGTTTATGGATTTTAGCTATTATTATTAATAAAACTTTCTGTTTCAATAGAAATGGGTGATTCGATGGAAGAACGTACTGAATTGAATGCAGAAAGAGCTCTGTGGCTTTTGAGCCCTCGCTTGGTTGTTCTTGTAACAACAATGAATAAAGAAGGCAAGGTGAATGCCGCACCATACTCTTTTGTGGGGCCGGTTAGCATCAACCCGCCTTTGTCAACCCGCCTTTGTGCTATGTAAGTGTTGGAAAACAGAACAAGGACACTGAAGCGTTTGCCCGTGAAATGAAACAGTTCGTTATAAATCTTGTTTCTGCTGACTTTGCGCAAAAAGCGATTAACTGTGAAGCAAAACTGCCCAGAGGCATAAATGAGCTTGAGCATTTTGGCTTGCATATGGTAGCTAGCAAACACGTTGTTGTTCCAGGTGTGAAGGAAGCGCCGGCTACAATAGAATGCTCGTTAAATGAGATTATTGATCCAAAAGATTCGGACCATGTGTTGCTTATAGGCAAAGTGCTCGGAGGCACTTGCAAATTCATGCGCGAACCAAACAAACCAGATTTAGATGCGATAAATCCAGTAATGCACGTTGCAAAAGAGCACTTTAGAAAAGTTGGCTCACGCATAGACTTGAAAAGAAACAAGTAGGTGCTAAATATGCCACGAATAAGAGTAGCATTCAAAGGCCCGCTATTAAGAGAACGAATGGAGCTCCTTGTAAAAGGGAAAAGACTGGGGCTTAGCGCAAGCGAGATTAAAAAAGAACTCGATAGCTCATTAAGGGCGAAAATATTTAAAAAAAGTAGCAAAACTAAAAGCGAGGCTCCCATTAAAAAACCCTAAGAAAACCTATGAAAACGCGCATAGAAAAATTGAAAGAATTAAAAAAATGGAAGAAGAAGCCATAGGGTTTTTAAGAACACGGTATGCAATAACGGTTAAACTTATTTCAGGTAAGAAAAAACATGTGCATATCAATATACCTGAAGACATTACATTGCCAGAATTAGCCTCTGCGCTAACTATTGCGGAAAAAGCCTTAAAAAAACAAGAAAGGCTCTCAGCAGAAGCAAATAATAGGATTTTAGAATTAGGACTCTCAATAGAACTAAGCTCTTCTGCCGAATACAAAAAGAAGGTTGGGCAATATTTAAGGAGATTGGATAGAGAGATTATAGAACTCGGATACAACCCATTAGAATATTTAATTCCTGTTTTGAGAGAATATATTTCAAGAGGCCGCCTGGCGAATAAAAGAATCAGTAAAAATTGATTTGCATGGATAGGGAAAAAACGATGCAGATTTTATCGCTGCTTAAAAAGCATTATCCAAATGCAAATATAATACTTGCTCGAAACAAATTTCAGCTTCTAATTGCAACAATTCTCTCTGCACAAACAGCAGATAAGCAAACTG
>JAFCEU010000091.1 GCA_017608995.1 Candidatus Iainarchaeum sp.
TAATCAAGTTCTCACATTGTAATAAAAACAGCCAGTGCATTTCAAAGTTGCTTATGTCTGCTCTCCAGCTCGCTTATTCTGCTCATTCCCTCAATTATAAGCTGATCCAACTCCCTCAATCTGTGTTCCAGCGAATCAATCCTTTCCTGAATCTTTATGTAGTTTGCCTGCGGATTATTTGAATTGAATCTCCTCCGAGTCAGATCTCTCATCAGATCCCCTCATGAATTTATCCAACTCTTCAAGGAGATACACAAACAGCTTTCCGTGCACCTGTTCGAAGTGCTTCAGGTCTTTGTACTCCAACACCACCACCCCTTGCTTTTAACATTCTATACTTTTCAAGCTCCTCAAAAACAAACTTCAGCTCCTTTCTGTTTCTCAGCATGAACTCCAGAAGCTTTGCGGTGATTTCAGAATCTGATAAATAGTCTTTTTTGCCACCCATACGACCAGCCCCCATAAATTAATCCCTCTTTTTCAGCTATTTAAAAGTGTGGTGAAAAAAGTCAGCGGAAATTCTCTACCACTACTATTAAATAGAATTCTAAATGTAGAATATTTTACAGCCCGGGTGCTGTGAATGAAGGAAAAAGAGCTGAAATTCTTAATAAGCCAGGGCGAGGGCTACAATATTGAATTTAAGGAAAACGTTAGTAGCATTGATAAGGACATAGTTGCATTTGCAAATTCTTCTGGCGGCAGAATTTTTCTCGGTATTTCAGATAAGGGCGAGGTTAGAGGAATAAATATAACAAACAGATTGAAATCGCAAATAATTGATTTAGCGAGAAACTGTGATCCTACGATAAAGGTTAATCTGGAAAGTTTGAAATATGAGGGAAAAAGCGTATTGGTTGTGAATGTTCCGGAAGGGGAAGATAAGCCGTATCAATGCAGGCACGGTTTTTTTCTCAGAGTTGGTTCCAATTCTCAGAAGCTCAAGCGAGATGAAATATTGAATTTTATTCTTGAGGTAAACAAAAGAACGTTTGATACTCTCATTAATAGAGAGTTTGACTTTGAGAGGGATTTCGACAATGAAAAATTTTCTAAATATCTGGAAATGGCGGGCATTTCCCCTGTTTTGAATGCAAAAGAAATGCTTGCAAGCCTGGGTGTTTTTAAGAACGGCAAGGCAACAAACGCTTGCGTGCTTCTATTTGCCAAAAATCCTCAAAAGTTTTTTCCGCAAAGCGTTTACACCGCGGTTGTTTACAGGGATAAAGAAGGAACTGAGGTTATTAAAAGGGAGGAAATCTCAGGGAGCTTATTTGAGATTGTTAGAAAGGTTATGGATTTCGTGAGGTTCTATACAAAGGTTGCATATAAGTTTACTGGAAAGCCCAGGAGAGAGGAAATATATGAGTATCCTCTTGAAGCGATAAGGGAAGCAGTGATAAATTCTGTTATGCACAAATATTACCCTGAATCAGGCCACAACAATTTGCTTGCTATTTATCCGGATAGAATAGAGATAGAGAACTACTGGATCAAGCCAAAGGGCTTTGTTTTGGGAAAAACAAAATTCAGGAGAAACCCGCTTATTGTGGATTTGTTTTTGAGAATAGGTTTGGGAGAAAAAATAGGTTCCGGAATAGCGAGGATGCAAAAGATATGCAAAAAGGAAAATGCTCCAGAGCCGGAAATAAATGCTCTTGAGAGGTATTTCTATATCACATTTAAACAGAGTTCTGAGTACCTGAGACTTGCCAAGAAGGAATTGGTGTTCGGAGAAGGTTCGGAGAAAAGTTCGGAGAAAATTCTCTTGCTAATGAAAAAGAAAAAAACAATAACTGCAAGGGAAATTGCCAGTATTCTTGGAATTTCTCAAAGAGCAGTAGAAAAGCACATTGCTAATTTAAAGAAGAAGAAATTAATCAAAAGAGTAGGGCCTGATAAAGGTGGCTACTGGGAAGTGCTGGAGAGTAGATAGCTAAAATATAAGGTTATGTAGAAAAAAAAGTAAAGCTAATTTGTGGACCCAAGCCAGCCCAGTGGTGCACCATCCGGTACACGAGCTGACGTGGACTTACCCATCGTATAATTGTACGTGTTATGTTATTTTTTAATTCTGAGGTTTACTATAAGTTTTGCATACTTTATACGTCCTTATAAGGATCAAACTGCAAAAGCAAGTTATGGTTTCAACCAGACAGCCAGGATTGTAGCAACAGCTAGTGCCCATGTAGCAATAACAAGCCAAAATGTCATTTTTGTTAATTTTTCTTGATAGTATATTGCAATAACTGGGAGCATTGCTTTTTCTCTGTTGTTCATTTTATCTACGTTTTCTTCAACTCCCTTTTCAGCCATGTCTTTCAGTTCATTAATGAATCTTTCATACTTCATTT
>JAFCEU010000001.1 GCA_017608995.1 Candidatus Iainarchaeum sp.
TGAAGACTTAAAAAGCTATGAAATTAAAGGCATCCTTGCCAAAGAAGGTTGTAAACATGAATGGAAACCACTTCGCATAACCCTCACAGGCATTCGCAAGGAACGCCTGCTGGATATCCCGGAAGAAGATATAAAGAAAGAGGGCTTTAAACAGAGATGGGAATTTTTAAAAGCTTTTAACAGGATTCTCAAAGGAAAGCTTATTGAAGAAAAGCCAAACGGAGAATTTGCTTATCTGCAAAACCCTGAAGTCTGGGTTTTAGATTTCAAAGTAAAGAAGAAAGGTGGTTGTATTCAGGAACAGGCGGTAAAATGACAGAGATTTCAGGAAAAGCTGAAGCTCTTGAAATATTGCTTTCTGCTGCGAAAAAAGGAGGCCGGGAAGAAATGAGGGAAGATTCTTGGAAGTTGTCAGGAAAAAAAATACTTGAATTTTTTTCATTGCAATAGAGGCCGGGAAAAAATGACTAAAACAATAAAAGGAAATTTGGTGTTAGAAAAAGATACTGTATTCAATGAAAGCATTGATGTTAAGGCCAGCATGTGCGAATGGGGTTTATTAATGAATGTGGACGAGAAAGCAAAAGAACGCAGGCGGAAAGCAGGGAAGCCACATGCGCAGTAGGAACAGCTGTCGACGGTGGAACAACTTTCCTGCCCGCAAACTGCAACAAAAAAGAGGGTGAGAAGAAATGAATTGGGTAAGAAAGCGGTATAGGGATGCAGATTATATCTTTGCTGGGAGAGCTTATTCGGAAGTAACTTGTTCATGTGGGTGTAATGGCTTCTATCTTGGATTTGATGGAGACGAATTCGTTGCAGTTTGCAGAGACTGCAAAGACAAAGTAATGATTGAAAAAGAACTGATATATAAACAAAAAGAGGCCGGGAAGAAATGAGTAAAAAAAATAAAAATAAGAATGGAGGTGAAAATGTTGCAAACAATAGAAATAACAAGTCTAAATGATGAGAGGACTACAAAAGTCGAAACAATGTTAGATGACTTAAAGCACTTGTATTCAACTGAGGATTCAATTAGAGGTAAGGTTTTATTAAGCGAAGCAGTCCGGGTTTTGGAGAACTATATGAAAGTTCCGAGAGTTGACACCCCAATTGAAAAATGGGAGCAAATGAGAGGCAGAAAAATGTCTTTGCAGGGGAAAAGAAATTTTATCCGAAACATTGTAATACAGCAAAAGATTATCCCGACACAAGGGCCTGGCTGCCTTTGGTGCGGCAGCAGACGCATAAAAGAGGTAGCGAAATTCCTTGAAGAAGGCTTTAATGAGTATGAATGCAGGGACTGTAAGCAAAAATTCTTCAAATAAATGCAGAGGTGAAAGAATATTGACACTTAGATGCCATAATTAGGCATGCTTGTATCATATGTTTAAAATTTAAGGTGGTAAGTGGTGGATAAAGACTTTGAAAACTTTAAGGAATTTGTGAAGACATACAGCCAAAGTACGCAAAAACTCTACTTGCATTACTTAACACAGTTCTTTTCCTTTGTCAAGAAGAGTAGCCAAGACGTTGAGGCAGTCGATGCAATGCGTTACCTGAATTTTTTGAGGGAGCAAAAGAACTATTCAGACAACAGCATTGCATCTGTTCGCAGGGTTTTAAGCGCTTACTTTGGTAAGCATGTTGGAAAAGACATAATGGCCAAAATACCAATTAAGAGGACAAAGCACTTGCCGGTTATTTTAACAAGGGAAGAAGTCAAGCGCTTGATTGATGCCGCTGACACCGAGAAAGAAAAGCTGGTCATCGAGTTCCTTTACTCAACCGGTGTCAGGGTATCGGAGGCCGTTGCCATTGAACGACAGCAGATTGACAAAAAGCGGGGCCTGCTGCGTATCAGAGGCAAAGGGGATAAGGACAGATATACAGTTATACCTTTGGATTGGCTGCGCCGTTATAGCCAGGTTTGGAAGAAGAAAAAACAGCGTTACCTTTTTGCGAAGAAGAATAACAAGCCATACGGCGTTCTTGCTTTTGAGAGGATTGTGCGAAGAGCAGCCGAGAAAGCGAGGCTGCGTAAGAGGGTTACGCCTCATACGCTTCGGCATTCTTTTGCCACACACTTGCTTGAGATGGGGGAGAATATTAGAAAGATTCAGAAGCTTTTGGGCCATTCTTCGTTGGCCACTACTCAGATTTATGTTTCAGTGTCCACTAAAGAGATTGCAAAGACACCGAGTTTGCTTGAGGGATTGAGTTGCAGTTTTAGGAATTGTGTTTTGCGGAAGCTGGGTAAGGGGCGACGGTCTGACCGTGCTTCAAGAGCGAAGGGATAAAAATTTAAAGCTGGAAAACAAAACATTTTTTATGATTAAAGAAGAACCGTTGACTAAGATTAGGGAAACAAGCGAAAAGTGTGGAAAACTTAACTGCGATAAAGTTTATGTCTATGAAAGGAAAAGGGACAAAAAGAAGTTTGCAATCCACAAATTTACGCCTTTTGGAACAGCATTCCGATTCCCTGTAACTCATTACTTTATCATTCCCGAAGGAGAGTATAAACCCGGCAAAAAGACGATTTTTGAAACGCTTGAGGAAGCAAAAAAAGCAGTAGCAGATTACTAACCTCTCCTTTTTAACGGCAATCAAAAACGATAGAAATTTAAAGATTTGATGCGTTATTTATTGCGGAAGTAAGACGATAAGCGTTAATCTGTGTGTGCCTCTTTTAGAGGCACACTTGATTTTTTTATACTATTATAATAGTATAGGAGGTCTTGTTATGGCTGAAGAAGAAAAAAAAGAGGAAGAGGAAAAGCCCGAAGAGGAAAAGGCCGAAGAAGAGGAAGAGAAACCCGAAGAAGAAGGCGAAAAAGCAGAAGCATAACCTATTAAAATAGTGCCAAAACACCTTTTTTGATACTAGTAAAAAAAGGAGAGTAAGAGCGAAGCCCTTACTCTTTGATTAAGCCGAGCTCTTTTTTCTTGGCTTTGGCTTTTTTTATGTAGTCTTCCAAGAACTCGTGTTCGCAAACTGAAAACTCTTGCCAATTGTTCTTTAGCAACTTGTCTTTTTGTTTACGCAGTTCATCAATTTGTTTATCTATGTCTTGAAGCTTTTCTTTGATATAGTTGGGTATCAATAGTATTCTTTTATCGCAGTAATGACGAACACAATATTTGCCTTTGATGTCGCCATATGCCCTTTGTATTCTTGCTATGCTGTCGTATCTGTGCCGAAGTATTTTATTTCTTGCCGCCGCGAATTCAGCGATTACAAAAGGTTGTTGTTCTTCCCACTCGTAAAGTGTTTTCCTTGCTGGTGCTTCTCTTTCTATGTCGCTGAAAATCTTGTTCGCTATCTTGTTGAGTTCCTGGATTGTTTTCGCTTTGCTCATCGTTTTCACTCTCCTATCCGCTTTCAAAAAATCTTGAAAGCCAAAGAAGATTAATCGTCTTCTTCGGTAAAATAATGTATGGAAGTTGATTTAAGCATAATGCCCAAAATGGTTCGCTTTTCAAATTTTAAGCGAGAATTTGGTTTAATTTCCTGAAAAAAGCCTAATTTTTACCCTGTTTTTTGTTTAAATCGTTGCCTGATACTATTTAAATTTTGATAGTATGAGTAAAAAGTTTGAATTTTTTTGCGGCATAATCATTTTTCTATACATAACTATTGTGTCTTACAATTGCATTACTTTTTTTGATTTTTTAGCGATTACAAATTAAGACAAAAAGATGTTTAATATACATTAATAAACATTTCTCTCTTAATTCTTTTTTCTTCTTAACGAAAAAAATTGAAAAAACATTAAAAAATAATCTTGAAAGACACTTGCAAGACACATCATAGAATGATATTTTTTTATAATTAATAATCAAATTAACCGATTAACCGACATATTTAAAAAGAGAATATATATAAATAATATATGATTTTTTGTTAATGAAAAAACAAAAAATCAACAGCAAAAAGGGAGATGATGAAAAATGAAAATAACAAATGTGAAAATAAATGAATTTGAAAGATTGAAAGAAAAGAATGAACAATTGCTTGACAGCGTTCAAATTATTTTCTCTGAAGCTGAAGCAAGAGAAATAAGAAAAAAATACAAAAACATCTATAAAATTCTTGAATACACAGAGAATTTTATAGAAGAAGATGAAGAAACCAGGGAAGAAGCTTATTTCATTCATTTAAAAAACGAAGAGTCAGGCTACAACGAAGAGGGCAAATGGGAAGGTTATCTCAAGCGAAACGACATAACATATTCTGCAATTTCTTCGTTACAGAAAATTGAAGCGTTCTTAAAACAGAGAAAAAAAGAACAAGCAGAAAGAGAAATTATATATTTGCAGAAAGCAAAACAATTCAAGAAGAAAATAAGAAAATTACACAATTGCAATATCAAAAAGAAACGAGGGAAAGCATTAAGCACTTTCAAGGAAAGCCGATTTTTTCAGCTTACAAGGGGGTCTTTGAATAAATGCCTGATGCTTCCTTTTACATTTTTAAGCCAACAGGGAAGGAAAAAAAAGAGTTTTGGAAGGGGTGGCGTTAATGCCAGGCTTTAGCAAGGACAAGAAAACAGGGCGTTGGTTTTGTTCTGATTGCGGGGCAGAAGTGCCTAAAGAGGTTGTATTTTCTTCTTATGATTATTTTAATCCAGAAAACAATAAAGAACATAAGTGCGGGGTAGAACGCTTAAAAGAATTAGATAAAAAACTATCAAAAATAAAAGGGGGTGAGTAAATGGATAATGAGAAATACAACGGTTGGCATAATTACGAAACTTGGAAAATGCACTTAAACCTAACAAACGAAGAAGGGCTTTATAATGGAAGCGTTGCAGTAGTGCGAGAAACAAAGGGCGAGGATTACGAGAAGGCACAAGCATTAAAAGAATGGGTTGAAGAAAACTTTTGGGTAGATGACTACAATATCGTGCATTTCCCACAAGGCGACAGTTTCAGCACAGCCGAGTTAAGCGAAGTTGATTGGCTGGAAGTGGCAAAGGCATTTATGGAAGAATAATGTTTCACCTCACAATCCTAAAAGAAGGCAATCGGTGGGGGTTGTGGGGTTTTTTTATGCCTTGCCTTGTTGAAAAAGCAGGCCAAGGCTTTGGGGAGAAGCAGGGCGTTAAAATGGGAATAAAAAGGTTATGCCCTTTCCCACTTCTCCCCCTAAAAAGCAAAGCAAGGAAGTGATAAGGAAATGCGGACTTATGTAAATACCGTTATGCAGGTTTCCGTTCAGGACTTGGGTTTTAACGGCTTTCAGTTTCCTATAAGTGTGTTCTCTCTAAACAGGGACAACAGTGTTAAATTCAATCAACAGCACAATAACGAGGCGTGCAGGGAGCAAGATGCAAGAGTAAATTACATAAAGCGTTGTAGTGCCTGCGGCAAGGACTTACAGGCAAGCGAGATAATCAAAGTTTTCAGGGCGGACAAGGAAAGCAAGGCATATTTTACAGAAGAAGAAATAAAGGCGTTGAAGAAAACAACGGACAAAGTGGAAATAGTGGCAATATCGCTAAACAAGGACATTCCAGATTACCTTAAAGGCGGTTGCTATGGCTTAAGCATTCAGCCAAAAAGCAAGACTTTAGCAAGCGATAAGCAGGCATACCTAACCCTTGTTTCATTTTTGGGCGAGGACTTGGCATTAATCGGCTATTTCAGTAGCAGGAACTCCACGCACTTGGTCAGGGTTTTCGCATTAACAAACTATTTGCTAATGCAAAAGCTGGCCTTTGCCGAAAACTCACAGTTTGATGAGTTTATGCAGTTGCACACTCAACAAATGGGAAGCGTTGCCTTGCCAGACATGGCGATACTGCAACAAACAGCGAGAACAGTAGCAAAACCGTTGGCTTTAACGGATTTCAGGAATGAACCGCTTGAAAGATTGCAAGAATTGATTGAGAGCAGAATACAAAACCCAAACGCAAAAATAGAAGTGCCAGAACAGGCAACAGTGACAGCAACTCCAATATTCAGCAAGGAATACCAGCAAAAGATAGCCGAACAGGTGAAAGCAAGGGTGTGAAAACACCCTTATATTTTTTTTAAAAAAATTGGGGGTTGAGAAATGGAGTTTTTGAGCAGGGGAAAGGGTTTAACGCATAAGGAAGCGGTTGAATTAGGGCTAAGGTGGAAGAATGAGTGAAACTTGTATGTTGTGCCAAGTGATAGCATTAGAGGAAGCATTACGCAATAACAACTATATTCTGGACTTAAAATATGACGGAAGCCGTTGTATTGCCAAGCGTTATGAAAATGGGGCAGTTGCCTTGTTCAACAGGCAGGGCAGAAATATAACATACCGATACCCCGAATTGTTAAAGGCCTTGCGGGGTTTTCTGCCTTGCGATAGCGTTGCAGATGGTGAAATAGTAATAATGAAAGATTGGGAAACACACTTAACCGATTTTAATGCCTTGCAGGGCAGGGAACACCTGCAAAACACCTTTAAGATTAAACTGCGTTCCGAGAGCAACCCCGCAACCCTTGTCTTGTTTGACTTAATCCGCTTGCAAGGGCAAGACTTGGCTTGGCAACCAATTGAAAAAAGAAGGCAGGAACTACACAACCTTTTTACTTTTAATACTTTTAATACTTTTAATACTTCTAATAGAATAGTGGAAGTAAAAGAGTTTGAGAACCTGAAAGACGCTTGGGATTTCGTTAAAAAACACAATTTAGAGGGCTTAATATTAAAAGCAAAGGGAAGCCCTTACGAATACAGGCGTTCAAACAATTGGCTAAAATTAAAGAATACGAGAAGGGCAACAGTAGAGGTTTCAGGATATGAGGAACACCCAAAAGGCATAACCCTAACAGGCAGAAAAATAAGGGTTGCCTGCAACGGACACCAAAGCATAGAGGTTAAGCGGTTGCTGGAACAAAAAGGCAGGTTGCAGGTAGAAATAGAATACTTGGAAATGACTAAAAACGGTTTCTACCGTATGCCAACATTCAAAAAAGTGGTTGGATATGGCTTTTATTCCTGAAAAGTATGGTTTGGAAGGCGTTTGCCAATTCTGTGGCGATAGAATAAAGGGCGGAAAAGGGTTTGTTTGCCTTGAATGTTATTGTGAGAGGATAAAATGAGGTGATAAAATGAGGTATTGTAATAATTGTGAATACAGTTTTGCGACAAAACACACTTGCACTAACAAGAAAAGCGAATATTACGGCCTAACTATGAGGCAGATAGAGGAAAAAAAAGGCAGGGGTAAAGCCTTTTGCGTTTTATTCAAAAAAAAGAGAAGGTGGTGAAAATTGAAAATCTATATTGTTGTGGACACGCATGGAAGGGGAAAACAGGCAATACAGCAGGTTTTTACAAACCGAATAAAAGCCTTGAAATATATTGAAAAATGGGAAGCGTTAGGGCAAACAGGATTAGAAGTCTATATGTTTGAAACAGGGGGGAGAAAATGAACAAAGAAAAACAATTACAGGAATTAAAAAAGGAAATTAAAAAAGCAGGCCTGGACACTGATACAATTGATTTACTGAATTTGGTGGACAGCAGTTTAACCCTGAATGAAAACAGGCAAAACATCTTCAAGCAGTTAGGCATAACGCCAGCACAAAACTTTAAAGCCCAAGAGGAAAAAGCAAGGCAACAGATGATTGAAAGAGAGGAAGAACACGCCAGCCAAGAATTTAACAAGGCAATTGACAGAATAATACAAGAAAGCAATCCAAGAGTAGCACAACACTACAAAAACGCAATTGACTACATAAAAATGGTTGCAGAAGGATATACCAACGCACTTATTTTATGTGGTGAGGGGGGTTTAGGTAAAAGCCATATAGCCCTAAAAACACTCAAAGAGGAAAACACTGAATTTGAATACGTATCGGGCTATATAACCCCCCTTCAATTAGTGAACCTACTTTATCAAGGGAATGGCAAGCTGTTCTTTTTTGACGATTGCGAGGGACTTTTTAATGACGATAAAACGTTGGCAATACTCAAATCAGCGACTTGGCAAATAGGAGATGAGAGAATAGTAATGTATCACAGTTCAACTGAAAAACTGACAGCTCCAACAAAGTTTTCCTGCAACAGCAGGTTTATCTTCTGCATAAACCAGCTTCCAAGCCAAAGCCCAACACTTGAAGCCCTAATAAACAGAACGCTTTACTACAAAATCCATTTCCCATTCAAAGAAAAAATAAAACTATTTTTTGAAGTAGCAAAACAACCCTACAAAGAGTTAAGCAGGCAGGACAGATTTGCGGTAGTGCAATTCTTAAAAGAAAAGTGCAACGAGGCAACCGAAAACTTGAGTATAAGGACTTTGCTCAAGGGATTTGATATGCTTTCCTACTCTAAAAGCGGTTGGAAGAGGTTGCTTTCAGGCGTTTTGGATAAAAACGAATACCTTGATTTTATAATGCAAATTGAACATTTGAAACCATTAGAACAAGTGGAAGCGTTTAAGCAACGCTTTGGCTTAAGCCAAGCGACATTCTACCGAAAAAAGAAAATACTTAAAGAGAGAAGGGGGATTATGTAGCTTTTTCTCACTTTTCTCATTTTATCAAATGCAAGGGGGTGAAGTAAGTGAAGATTGAAACAAGCGAGGAAGCACTGCAAGTAGTGAAAATGATTGCCGAAATGCAGGAAGTTTGCGGTGAAACAAACATTACAGCGACAAAAGACAAGCTACTAATACAAGCAATTGACGGAAGCCAAACCGCTTTTGTGGAAGCGGAAATTGAAACAAGCACAGGCGTAGAACAAGAGGAAAAATTTGGAGTAAACGCAAACGATTTAGCAACGGTTCTGCGGGCATTACGGGGGCAAACGCTGAAAATGGAAACAGGGGAAAAAAACGAGCTGGTAATCAAAACAGGGGACGACTACTCAAAAGAACAAAACGAGCTAACCTTGTTCCTTGAGCCAGCACACGACTTGGAAATGGCAACCAAAGCAGTAAGGCAAATAGAACACACGCAAACAGTGAAAATAGAGGGAACACAGGATTTCAGAACAGGGCTGAAGCTGGCTGGTTTAATAGATGAGGGAACTGTGCTGTTTGAAACAACCAAAGACAACCTTTTTCTAATAACGGCAAACGGACAAAGAGGAACATTCAAGAGAAGAATACGCATAAAGTCAGGTGTCCACGCAAAAGGGTTGCCTACAAAAACAGCATTAAACAGGGAGCAACTGTTACAGTTAGTGAAAGCAAAGGCAACAGATGTCCAACTGCATTTAGGCAACAACAAGCCAATCCTAATAGAATACGAGTTAGGTAACGCAAAAACAAAGATATGGGTTGCCCCAAGAATAATGGACTACGAAAGCCCGACAGCGAAAGAAGAAGAAATAGAGGAATTGGAAGAAGGGGCAGAAGAAGAACAGGAAAAAGTAATGGAAGCAATAGCCTAATGGCTATTGCCCTTTTTCTTTTTTCAAGTGTTATTAACGATAATAACAACTATTCTTATTAACGTTTTTTGCAGAATTTGGGGTAAGCAACCTTTAACCGCTTGAGTCTATCTCGTTCTTCTTTAATCAACAGCTGGTGGGTGACTTTCAAGATAATCTATATAGTGGAAAATTGCAAAGCATAAATCTTCTTTTTGCTTTTTTGTAAGCATTTTACCTCAAGCTTAAATTATAAAGTTCAACTTCATCAATTGTTCCGATAAAGCCGCCCATTGTGTCAGAATAAGCTCCAATTACCAAAGGCACACTGCTTGAATTTAAATTTGAGCTGTTGCCATAAACTTCTCCCTGTTTTTCACCATCAATATAGAATGACAGCTTTTTTTGCGGGCCGTTCCAGACAAGAAGAAGCTCATGCCAGTTCAAGTCAGGCCCTCTTAAAGCAGGGATATACAGAAGCTTTCCTGTGTTGTCATAAGCTCTTGCAAAAAACTGGCCGCTTGGGCCAACCCCTATACAAAACACATCATTCTCAGTAACACCGCCTGTTACATCCCTTGCGATAACTGCCTGATAGCGTTCACCATAATCATCGAGCTTTGCGTTTAATTTGATAGAGGCCTGATTTGCTCCATTGAGAACTGTTACAGGAAACTCAACAAAGTTATTTCCGCTGAAACTTAAAGCATAGCCCCCTGCCAAACCAGACACCCATTTTGCTCCAGAAATAGTCCCGGTAATGCCGCCAATTGAATCCCTAACTGTATTGCCGTGGCCCTCGTTAAAAGACCATTTTGCAATCGGCTGAATTTTCTGCATTAACATTAGGCCAATTGCTCCTGCTAAGCCAGCTAAACCAGCCAAAATTAACAACAGTTTTTTGTTCATAACCTATTTTATTAATTCGGAGATTAATAAATTTTTCTTTTTACAGCAACCGTTCCGTCCCTATACAAAAGAATTTCTGCAAATGAGTTGGTAGGGAAGGCTCCGTCAACCATTGCCTCAATTGTATAATATTTAATGTTGTTAATGGTTCTTTCATCGCTTAAATGGTTATGTCCCTGGAAGACAGCCGCTACTTTGCCAGAGTTCTCAAAAATCTCTCTAACAGAAGAAGCATTTTTCACAAAATGTATCCCTGTTCCATCAAGCCTGTGGTGTATAAATACAATTGTCGGAAAGCTGGTTTTTTTTAAATCCTCTTCCAGCCAGGACAGTTCAAAGGGCGGGATATAAGATTTGTCAAGAGAATCAGGGTATCCTGTGCCCAGCTCGTTATAGTGGGCATCCAAAACTATGAAATGAAAACCGTTTTTATCGAAAGAATAATAAGAAGCAGCATACCCTGTTTTCTTCAGCCACTCTGGCCTATTAAACCCGCCATGGTTACCCATTACGTGGTACTTTTCCCCCTCAAACGAGTTAAATACTTTCACAATGTAGTCCCACTCGGTTTCGTCCCAAAGGCTGTCAATGAAATCCCCGCATTCAATAATGAAATCAGGCAAAAATTCATTCATTTCATTGATAAAAGACAACAGTTTTTCATCAGCATCCCTGTAATAGCGGCTTTGGGCTGTAGGCTGGTCAGCCCAGTGAACATCGGTAACTAAACCTATTTTTAGAACAGGGACAGGTTTCCTAAAAAGCCTTGAAATATAGTATGCGATTGCAGTTCCGCCGGCTATACCGAGCAAAATATAGATGGTTTTGGAGCTTTTCATCTTTCTCCCTTCTACTTTAACCCAAACATCATCAATATGGATAACCCGCCAGCAACAAAAGGAGCAGGTGCCTTGACATTCACCCCCAACAAGGTCAGAATCAAGGCAAGGCAAAACAGCAAAAGCCATTTATGCCACTTTAACTCATTCTTAATGACGCCAAGCTCCTCATTGATTGTGGAAATGTGGCTCTTAATTGCCTCTAACTCTTTTTTTGTCAAAATCCCACCTTATTAACTTCTTTCATTTCCAAACTGGCAAACGCCTGCTCCTTGCTTCTGCTGAAGTGGGTTGCCCAATCGCTCCAGGCACCAAACACCCGGGTTAAGCCTGCTCCATAACACCGAAACAAATATGTATTGGAATCAATCAATTGATAACTTTGCATACCTGAGTAGCAACAGTCATGTCCAATCGACATGAGAGTATTATGGTCATAGGTGCTGTCCACACAATCCTTGTCACCATACCACCTGCCATTACTCCCTGGGACTCCTGTACCAGGGGTTCCTTCTACCGCACCGTAAAAACAACGGTATTGGTTTGCTTTAAAATCCTCTTCTCTGGCTCTGCCCTGCCTTGTTCCCCAAATCCCTGGGACTTTGTCCTCATGTCCGGGTGCAGCGCTACCAGGCGGGTTTACATCATTAAAAATATTATAAGCGTCCCCTGTTGAAGTCCCTCTGCCCCAGCCCTGCAACTTGTAAGCCCTGATTTCAACAGTCGTGGTTCCGGCAGGCAGGCTAATGCTATAAGGCCCGATTTGTTTGTCGATATCCATCAAAAAAGCGGGAAAAGAATGCAGGTCTAAATTATCTTCTGCAATGCACCCATAGTCCGGATGCGTGCCGGTGCATTTCGTAGTAACTTTTGAGTCATTTCTTGGGCCTGGGACAAAACCAAAAAATTCGTTGTTAACAAACCAAGCAAACCCAATGAGGCTGTACTGGTTTCGGGTTATGGTTACCTGGGCGGTCCAAATAGCTGAATCTCCCTTGACTTCCAAAATCGAATGGATTGCCATACCTTCCTCAAGGGATATGTTTGTTTCAGATGACGGCGTTACTTCAACTGTTTTATGGGGCGATTCTGTAACGGATGTCCCATACAGATTTGAAACCTTTGCTTTTGCAAAAACCTCCCAAGTTCCAAAACCCAGTTCAACTGAATCTGAAACGCTTTCTCCTTTTGCAACAGAATCCCAAGTTGTGCTTTTCAATAGCGTACCGTTGCCATAGATTTCGATATTAAGGTTTGGTGCAGGAATCCCTTTTGTTACCGTGCCAGTGGCTATAACTTTTGCCATTTTAGGTTACCTCTATTTCGATTCTTGCTGCTGGGGCTTCACCTCCATCACCATTAGGGGGCGGTGTAGGTGTGGGTGCTTTCAGCAAAAACAAGGCTGCTGCTGCGCCAAGCGCACCTAAACCCAGCAAAATCCAATATTCTCTACGCATTTAAAAAGTATTATTTTCCAATTTAATAAAATTTACTGTGGAAACTCTACTTCAAAAGAAACAACAACATTTGCTGCTGCACTGCCGGAACCAGAAACATACTTAACGCTTAATTCGTCTCCAGGCTCCACTGAAAAAGTATGGCTTGTATCGTTTCCAGTGGTATTGCTTGCACTAACACTGCAGGTCAAAGATTGGTCAGAACCGTTCTTTCTAACCGTAATGGTGTCAGTTACGCTTCCGCCAGGGGCCGTTGCCATTTTAACATACAGGTTTTTTGCCGTGCAGTTTCTTGCAACCGGAATCTTTAGCTCTGTTCCCGAAGCTGAGCCATTGCCAGGCAAAGGGTAAATAGTTGCGTCACTGCCAACAGCTCCAGAAACGCCAAAAACAAGCAAATTTGTGTGGTTATTGCCCATTTTAAATCACTCTATTTTGCTCCAGTTGATTGATTGAATTAAATCAACAACTTCTTCTTTAATCGCTTTGAGTTTGTTCAAGGCTTTTTGCTTTTCGTCTGGCGGAATAGGCAAGTCAACCATTTTCCGTGTTATAGGGTGTCTCACTGAAATGGATTCCCCAAGAGAGTCAATGCGCTTTACTTTGCTGATAAGGGTTCCTATTTGTGAAAACTTGGTTATTAAATCATTTAATTCATTTCTTTTAACCATTTTTTCTCCCTCCTTTAATCAATACGTTCACCTATATTTGATTATGAGCTATTTCAGTATTAATTCCCTCGTCTTGAATTTTTATAGGAGCAGTCCCGTTACATATATTTGAAGTAACAATACAATTGGTACCGTAAATAAAAATTTCTACACTGGTGTTGTTTTTAGAAATATTGCCTACAATTACATTACCATCGGTGTCTGCTGGGTCTGTAAGGGTTCCAATAAAGATACCAACATCGTTATTTTTACAAATGTTATTCTTAAGAATGCAATTCTTTGCCTGTATAATTATTCCATTATAACCGTTGTTATTGCAATGGTTGCCTGTTATAATGCTATAGTCAGATTTTACCTCCCCAATTCCGTCATACTCATGTGTATAACTCTTAATAGAAATTCCTTCAAGATCATAGTCAGTTACTATATTATTTGTAATTATTGTATTAGTTGCCCCCTCACAACCAATCCCTGTCCCCCAGCCATTAGTTAATATATTATGTGAAACAAGCACTCTATTGCAGTCGTCTACTAAATAAATAGCAGTATAACGAATCCCATCAAACCAACACCCAGTAATCATGCTATTTGACACTGTAACGAATCGAATACCCCCATTGCGGTTATCAACTGAATCAGAAAAAAATATATCTTTAATAATTATCCCTTCAACATTTTCTGCGTGTAAAAATCGAGAATGTGTTGTTGTTTGAATTTTTGTGGCTTTCCCCGCGCCGATTAATGCCACATTATCCTTATTTATTGTAATTGTTGAAGTGATAGTATAAGTCCCCTCTTTAATATAAACCACCCCGCCTTCATCTGGCAAAGCGTCAATTGCAGACTGAATGTCGGTAAAATCGCCAGTGCCATCAGTAGCTACAACCTTTGTAGCAACAGTTCTTGTTGCCCAAAAACCCATGCCCATTGTCATTTTAAAGGACCTCCTTTTCTTCGGCTTCAATCTTTTCTTTAACCATTTCAACAAACTTCTTCTCATTTTTCTTAAATTTTTTAACCTTTTCAATTTTCATTTCCCCTCACGCCAGCAAAAATCCAATGATATAAACCTCAGCAGTGTTCCCAGACTCGCAAATCAAATGGATAGAAGTAATAGGGACATCGCCACTCCACCACGCTTTCGCAGGAATTTTCATTCCGGTTGCAGTTGTAACAGTTGAGTCAAAGTCAATATAAACAGGGTTAGGGCCGTCATTCAAAATAAGAACACTGTTCATTTCCTGGGAGAAAGATGAAACAACCTCTGTTGCTCCAATTGTTCCCGGCCTTAAAATCTCTTTGCCCTTTGAAGCAGTGAAAACCTTGATGATTTCTGGCCTAATGCGGGTCATTTCTCCATCTCCTTTTCAGCTGTCTTAATAACCTTGTGCTCTTCCCACTTTGGCCTCCTTAAAAAACCCCTGAAAAAACAGTTATAGGTCCGGGTTACAGTTGAATTATTCAAAGCCCAAACCTCTGCTTGCGAATAAGCAATTTTCGGGGGGTCAAAGATAACAGCATGGTCCCCGAAATCCTGCAATGAATCAGTTAAAGTTGGCTCCCAAACCCCATCAATCCAAATATAATAAGTAGTGTCATCAAAGTAAGTGATGTTAGGATACTGGAAATAAAACTCCCAGCCCTCCGGAACAGTTAGAATGAATTGAACCAAATAGCCTGGCGGAACCTCTGCCTCGTTCCAATCGTAAATCGGTTGGTCTCTTTCAATTGCATTCCTCCTGATAAACCAGTCCTTCTGCTCCTCAAGCAACCTATTCGTTTTCTTCTGCTCTAACAATAAGTCTGCCAGAACAGGCAGCAGCGTTCTCTCTTCAAACCCTTTATCCATGCTTTCTCCTCCTCAAAGCATTCAGTTGAGCCAGTTCCTTTACGTCAGGCTTTCTCACAATAACTTTAAGAGCCATGACAAAATAGTGTTTTCCAAGTTAAAAAATGTTTAAGATGGAATGCATTCAAAGCCAATGGCTGAAACATAAGCCTTTGCCCCGGTAGCGCTAACCTTCAAAGACTTATTCAAGCCAACGCACACAGCATAGTTAATAGGCAAGGGAACAGCTTTTTTATCAGCAAACTCCAAATGGGTTTTCACTGTTGAATCAAAAAACACTTCAGCAGAACCAGTCCCGTCCATTGAAATAACCAATCCAGCCAACTGAATCGCTTTCCCTGTTTCAGGAGTCCAAACAGTTTCAGTTGAGCCAGCCGCAACCTCCTTATACTTGATCTCGTTTACGGCGACTTTGCCTGGCCCCAGAAAAACCGAAAGCTGTCCAACAGGATTGACAATTGCCTTCCTTTCCTTGTGGGTTATTTCGATTTGTTTTGCCATCTACTCAACTGCCCCAGATTGCTCGAGTTTCTCCCAAGCCTCCCCAGCCAAAGCCCTGACTTTCCCTGCTGTTTCCTTATCCATTAAAACGAAGTCCAGGACAATTGAGAAGTCTTCCTCGCTTGTGTTGGTGTTCTCTACAACGATTTCCCCTTCCTTGCCAGAAATTGCTATATATGGCTTGGGGAAAGTTGGCTCGTTCAATAGCTCTGTTCCAATCAAAATGTTTTCCTCGAAGTAGTTTCTAACGTTATTGAACCGAAAGTTTATCACATCAGCTGTTATGTCTCCAAACCTGTACTCGTAAACAAGCCACCACCTGCCGTTTGGAACAAGCAAGGGGATGCGCCTTGTTTCACCACCCTGAATGGTAACCTGATACCTTTTCTGACCAAACTCCCCGAACTGGGACAGGCTGAAAAGCAACTCGTTTTCCATAAACTATTTATCGCTTTCCTTGTTTTTAACTTTGTCGCTTGCGCTTTGTCTTTGTATTTTTTGGGCCAACCGTAGAAATACAATTGCCTCGTTTCCCTGTAAATTAACCCTGTTTAGAAAAATCAAGAGCTGGTTTATCTCTTGTTCTGATAATTCCAGTTTCATATTTTCTCTAATTATTATTTATTCTTTGGATTTTAAAAACCTGCCGCAGCCCTTGCGGCTTCTATGTCAGCAGTGATATCTGCCAGTTTTTTCTCTAATTGTGCCTTTTTCTGTTCCATTTCTTCAATTGTCATAAATTCTGTTTTTTCCTGTTTCACTGTCATTTTAATTCTATTATGTTCAACTATTCTTCCATCGCTTCCTGGGACAGATATTTTTCCGAGGTATTCTATTTTTTTGCTTAATTGTTTCATAATTCCACCTCTTTTTTAATACAGTGTGTTTACTCCTCCGCCACTGTCTTTATAAACGAGTTTCGATTGAGTGGTTGAGTAGTAGATTGAATTATTAGGTGCTGCCGCATCTGTGGAGCTGATTGGCCTGAAATACCCGCTTCCGTCTATTACGGTTGAACCGCCGACGTCAATGTTTCCGTCGCTGTCAATTGAAACTTTAGTGTTCCAGCCAGAGTCGCGAATATTGAAACTTCTTGCCCCGGCTGAGTCTCCCAAAATAACATAGGCGCTCTTATTGGAAGCGCAGATTGTATAAACATTCCCGCCATACCCTATGAAGATGTCATTATTAGATGAAATTACTCCATACCCAGATGCGTTTATATACATGCCAACATATTTGCCGCTTTGGTCGTCATACCCATTCACCTTAACCCCTACACTGTCCGCTCCCTGATTTAGTGTTATTCCTGTTGAGCCATCCCCTGTTGCTGTTATGCTTCCTGTTGATAATGTCCCTGTTGTGCTTAAATCTTCATCACCGAAATCTATGCTTCCTGTTGAATCTGTTATTGAACCGGTTCCTAAGGTCATTGTATTTACTGTTACAAAATTTATAGATGTCAGGTTGCTGAATATTGGAGTTCCACTGGTTGTTACATCCTGGTCAATATAGGTATGTGATGTTCCATCAGAAGTTGAATGGGTTTCAGAAATTGTAATTGTATCAGTTGTAGCATCGCCAGTTACAGTAATTGCTCCTCCAACAGCTAAATTTAATGTATCTGCAAAGCTCTCTGCTACAGGGTTAGTTCCAGCAGGGCAGGAAATGGTTTTAAAGATATAGACATCTGTTCCGCCTTGCTGTAATGTTCCTGCATTTATTGTCCCTGTTGTGCTTAAATCTTCATCACCGAAATCAATGCTTCCTGTTGAATCTGTTATTGAACCGGTTGCTAAGGTCATTGTATTTACTGTTACCTGACTGAATGTTGGAGTTCCACTGGTTGTTACATCCTGGTCAATATAGGTATGTGATGTTCCATCAGAAGTTGAATGGGTTTCAGAAATTGTAATTGTATCAGTTGCCGCATCGCCAGTTACAGTAATTGCTCCTCCAACAGCTAAATTCAATGTATCTGCAAAGCTCTCTGCTACAGGGTTAGTTCCAGCAGGGCAGGAAATAGTTTTAAAGATATAGACATCTGTTCCGCCTTGCTGTAATGTTCCTGCATTTATTGTCCCTGTTGTGCTCAAATCTTCATCACCGAAATCAATGCTTCCTGTTGAATCTGTTATTGAACTACCAGCAATAGTAAGTGTTCCTGCAGTAATAGATGTGTTTGCTTGTATTGTTCCGAACCCAGACAGATTACTTCCACTCCAAGATGCAGTTCCGTCTGTTAAAGAAACTAGTCCTGTTCCAGCTCCTCCTGTAAAACTAATAGTCCCGTCTGTTAATGTTCCTGCATTTATTGTCCCTGTTGTGCTTAAATCTTCATCACCGAAATCAATGCTTCCTGTTGAGCTTGTGAGTGAGTCAGTTGCAATGGTTATGTTTCCAAATGTTGCTGCTACCCCAGAAATACCCCATCCGCCCAAGTTTATGTCTTGATTGGCGTTTGAGCCATCAAGTTTTAGCCACTGTGTGTCGCCATATGAATCCACTCTTGCATCAGTGTAATACAAATTAGTTGCGCCTTCAGGGATATCATCTGTATCAACTTGGCCTGGACCGCTTCCCCAATCTATATGGGTATCCTTAACGGCATCTATCGCATCTGCTATCGCCCCAACTTGGGCAGCTGTTACATTATGAGGGTTTGACATGTCAGCAATGTGGTCCTGGGCTGTCTTCAAAGTGGTTGTTGTGTCCCAGCCGCTTCCCCCATACCTTGCGTCATGGTCGGAATTGGTGCCATCTAAATCAGGCATATCTGTTAAATCAGTATGGCTAATCTGCTCAAATGGCAAACCCCGATGATGCCTAATTTTGGGCATATTCATCATATCTCCAAATCTCAACTTCAACAACAATGCCTGCGGTTTCACTCATTACATAAATCGCGTTAATTTCACGGTTTGGCACTGTGTCTTCACTTAAAACATCTCCTGAAGAAAGCGTCATATAAGTTGAATGGGTTGGCTCAAAACAGTATTTCAGCTCATAGTTGCCACGAGCCTTCAACTGCCAGGTAACAATCTCGGGCTCTAATTTTATTTCATACCATTTCCCAGCCTCGTTCAAATAATGGTTAATGATGTGTGAGTAAATTGGCCTTTTTTCTTCAGTTTTAACCTCTTTTACCTCTTTTACCTCCTTTGTTGGCTTAATGCCTTTTTTCAATTCTTCAGCCAAAAAAACCACTTGAGGCCAAGAAAAACTATTTTTCAACGATAGCAACTATATCCCCTGCCTGATTTCTGACAAAAAAAGTGGCTTTGTCCTTCGTTGCCATAACATTGTAGGTAAGGAAAGCCAAGAATGAAAGGACCCCTATGCTTACAATCAATAAAACTGTATCTCCACTATCCATAATAGCTATTACTCAAACTGAATTAATAAGTTTTTTCCATTGGTCCCCGCATTTTTGAATGGAAAATTGTTCTTCAACGACTTTTCTTGGAGAGAACTCGTTTTCCAACACTTTTGCAACCGCTTCCCTGTATGGTTCATATTCCCAAAATTTAACTCTAATCCCAAGCCTTTTGTTCCAAAAGTCCCACCAAACACCAGTTTTTTGGGTAATAACCGGAATGTTGCATGCGGCTGCCTCCAAGCTGCTTAACCCAAAGCTTTCACAGCAGGTTGGCAAAACAAAAAAATCAGCTAAATTATATATTTCCGGCATTTGGCTTCTTGGGAGCATTTGAATAATGCGTACATTCTTGCTTTTCGCTTTATTTGGAGCGGGCTCAGTAAAGCAAACCACCCAAAAAACGTCTTTGAATTCTTTTATAAGCCTTGTGAGAATATGCCACCCCTTGGCCGGATGGAACTTTATTACACTCAAGCCCACTTTTTTATCTAACGGAATACCCCATTTGCGCCTTAAAATCTTTTTTTTGCCCAAGGGTCTGAATTTCTGCATACTAACCCCCTCATTTATGACTTTATGGCACTTGACATCAATTTTTTTCATATAGGCCTGCATGAATTTGCTTACAGCAACATTGCAGGCTGACTTCTCACCTGTTTTTCTCTGTAAGTCAGTGCAAGCATTATAATGTTCCATGCTTTCCAAAAAATAGCCATAAAAATATAAAATCTTAGAAATGGTATCAAAAGGGTCCTGGAAAACCGTTACAATCGGTGTCTCCAAATCAAAGTAACCGCCAATCGCTGAATTTTTAACAATTACATCCAAAGGAAAAATTTTTTCATACTCTTTCAAGTAGTCCTCAATAATCCGAGACCTAAAAACAGCGTCAAAACCCTGCCTAATAAGGTTAACATTTAAAGCCTTTGCAGCTGAAGAAAAGGAAATCTGAGGAGCATTCAAAATTTCACTCAAATAAGAAAAAAAGGTTTCTTGGCCTCCGCTCCATTCATCTGACTTATTCCAGTTAACAATTAAAGCCTTTTTCATCAAATCACTTTCCTTCCAAGCAGTTTGTTGATTTTCTGGAAGATTCGCTGGTTGTTTTCACTAATCTTTTGTATCCTCTGCTGCTGCGTAACCATTCCAGAATGCATCCTGTATTTAAACAAGGGCAGCGGGACGTGCTTGAACTTAATCCTTTTAACCAGCATGCATCTAAGCAAATGCTCCAAGTCCTCTCCAAAACGCAGTGTTTCGTCAAAATTGTTTTCTTTAAACAGTTTAGTTGGCCCAAACAGGTTATAGCACACGCTCATGGTATTGTTTCTCGCTTGAACAACAGAGTTGATTACAAAGTCTTCATAGCTTTTAAACTCTGGTGCTCTGAATAAGCTTATTATCTCGCCGCCCACATTTATAACAAAATAGTCTGAGAAAAGAAAGCTTTTTCTGTCCGCATGTTTCAGCATTTCCTCCAAATAATTCGGCATAAACAAGTCATCTGCACTCAAAAAGCACAAATACTCTCCTCTGGCTTCTTTTACGCCTCTTGCCCGTGTTCCGCCAATGCCAAGGTTTTCCTCATTCCTTACATATCTGACATTCCGGCGGAACATTTGACCCCAGTTAATGGCTTCAGGGCTTTTGTCAGTTGAGGCGTCATCAACCACGACAACTTCAAAGTCCTTAAAGGTCTGGTTGAAAACGCTTTCAATCGCCTGCCCAACAAACATTTCTGCATTATAGCAGGGGATTACCACACTAATCATTTTACCGCCTTTTTCCATTTCTTAAACTCCTTTAAAGCCAAGGCAAAGGCTTCCGCTAATTCAACAAATTCCTTATGCGAAACATCCAGCCTATAAGATTTATAGTGTATGTGAATCATATTTTTTGGCATATGCGGCAGGTCTCCCTGCACCTCTATTTTAAAATCAGTCGGTCTTCTGCCATGAACTGGCGGTATTTTATGGAAAAACAGGTATTCTGGCAGCGATTTATTCGGCTCTGGGGCAGGGCAACCATTGTCCCTCCATTTCTCGTAAGCAGTAGTTACCGCTTCACAAAATTGGCAGAATTCTTCTTCGTCAAAAATCAGTCTCAGGTTACGCCAATGCAAATGAAAGTCCTCACACCTCTCAACTGTATGCATGTCAGCATAAATATCTGAAACAGGGTCCACTTTACCATCAAACAACATTTTTTTCACGCTACCCATTCAAAGCCTCCTCAATTTTTTTTAATAGGTTTTCCTGCCTCTGCCCCATTGTTCCCTCAAACTCTGGCAAAACATCGTCCATGGTATTATTGCGCTTATGCTTCCCCAAATACTGTTTCAAAACCCTATCAAAAGGAACAAACAAGTAAATGAAGGAAATCTTCCGACCTGTTTCCCTCCTGATAAACTCAATGGTGTTGTCCTCATCAAATTTATACCAAAAACGGTTCCACTTAAACCAGTTGTCCACAACAAAACCAGCGTCCCTTTCGTTGAGTTTTTTAATAAAAGCATTCAAAAACTGCTTTTTATTGTTCTTGCTTTTTTTGTGGTATTCTTCATCAAAATCAACATAACCATAGCCTTTTAAACAAGCGTATTCCTTGGCAAAAGTAGTTTTCCCGCTGCCCATCAAACCACATACGACAACCAACTCAGCCAATTTTACCACCTTTTTGGAATTTCATTACTGCCTGTTCAAATCCTGTTCCCCAAAGGTTTTATCAGCAAAATCTTTTTAGTCAAACCTTTTTCACCACGCAAAAAAATTCTTGTTTTTGCCAAGGAGCAACCTCCAGCTCCTGTATTTTTCCAAACTTTTTAACCAATTCTTCAAATTCCTGTGGAGAAAATTCTTTTAAGTGGTCTGGTGAATGAACCCAGTTTCTTTTGTCTGGAGTGACTATGATTAGCTTTCCTCCTTTTTTCAAAACCCTGAACCATTCTTCCAAAGCCTTTTTTGCTTCAATGTGTTCAATTAGGTGGCTTGATATAACAAAATCAAAGCATTCGTCAGCAAAAGGCAGTTTTCTCGCATCCCACTGCAAATCCGCTTCTGATATAAAGCCCTTTGTTTTGTTGGTTATTCCCCCTTTTTGAATAATATCCACATTTAGGATTTCCCCGCTAACCCTGCTGTGCCCTCCGCCCAATTCAATTCCAAGACCCTTGCAGTGAGTTAAAATCCATTCCTTTCTTTTCAGTTTGAAGGGAAACTCCTCGTCTGATGGGCTTTTGTGCAGCTTAAACAAGCAACTCACCATATTCAATTGGCTTCGGTTTTTTGCATATCTTTGGTTCACAGCCTTCAGGAAACAGCTCATGGGAAACATGCTCTAAAACCAGCCCGCTTTCGTCCAAGCATTTTTTTCTGATTTCTACAGGCACGCCGTGAGCTGTCCGCTCTCTCCACCTGTCAACAATAAACCTATAGGTTGAATACCCGTAGTGAATCACAGTAAAAGGGGCAAGCCCCTGTTTGCCCAATCCTTGCGGAAACAAATCCAAATGCAGGCCCTTTCCAACAGCAAATTTTAGCCTTCCGTTGTTCCTCCACAGCCTCAAAAATTTACCTGACCCCAAATAATCTTTTCTGGCCCAGCAATCGCTCCTCCACAAAGTTATCTCTGGAAACCAATAACCGTCAGCGCCGGAAGCAAACTCACAAAAATCTCTTAAACTGTTCGTTCCCTTTCTATCCAAAACCTCATCGCAGTCAAGCCAGAAGAACCAGTCAATATCAGGGCGTTTCTTCAAAGCAAACTCTAAAAGCTGCTGCTTGTGCGCTGTCTCATTCAAGAAATCGTTTTCCTTTCCTTCTAAAATCAAGCCGGTGTATTCTTTTGCGACTTCAACGCTGTTATCTGTGCTCCCATCATCATAAAAAGCGATTTCATCACAATAACGCTGCATATTATCAAGACAGCGTCTCAAGTTTCCCTTGGATTCCTCATTATAGCATTGGACAAAACCACAAATCATTTCATCACACAAATTTCTGGTGCTTTATGTCTGAGATTAAAATATCCAACAGTTCATTGTAATGGGAATAATAACACTTATCGCATTTCGAGCCATCAAAACACCTTTGGTTTGCCCAGATTTCCTCTATTTCATCAACAGAGCCCATTTCACCCTCATAATCACGCTTCGGGTTCTTGAACATATACTGCGATCCACAACAAGGGTAAAGCTTGCCGTTTGCTCCAACAACAGGTTTCAGCAAGCTTATTAAGCATTTTTTAGTGCCCTTAGTCCAAGTGCCTCTATCCTGATAAATTACTTTACTATCGTCAACACCAAGCTTTTTCAAAACAAACTTAACTGCCTCCATTTTCCCTTCAAGCTTGTTAGCGATAAAAATATCATTAACAAGCCTAACATGTGTGAAATCGTATTCGTTGGCGTACTCAATCATTTTTTGAATCAAAGGCAAGTTGGGGTTTTCTCCAACAACATATGAAAACGCCCAATCAGTATTCCCTCTAAGCCAAGCCATCTTCAAAGGCCCTTCAATTTCCTCGAATTTTCGATGGTCGCCTAAGGAAATTCTGCACCAGCGAAGCATATCTATGGTTTTTTTCGAAAGCCTATTGAGAAGAGTTCCGTTTGTTACTAAGCCCATCTCTATTCCCATTTCGTGAATTGCCCAAATTAAAGCATCTATGTGATTGTGCTTCAGAGGCTCGCCTCCGCCCGTGATGGTCACACTTTTACATCCAAGCTTCTTAAATTTTTGCATTACATCAACAATTTTCTCAAAAGGCATTTCGATTTTTTTGTCCCTTGCACTGCAGGAACAGAAAGGACAGTTCAGGTTACAACGATTAGTTGGGTTCAATTGAACATGGATTGGCGGAATTTGTTTTCTCTCAGTCAAGTTCTTCATCAGTTCTTTGTTGAAAAACACTTTCACTGGGAATGCGCTGGCCGCAGTATAGGATTCTTTTTCATTCATATTCCAAGCCTCCCATGCGCGTAATCTACAACCAAAGGCCTGTTTTCTATTCTTTTCATCAGCTCTGCCCAAGCGTCTATTGAACGTTTCCAAGAAAACTGTAATGCATACTTCCTGCCCTTTTCACCCATCTCCTTTCTCATTTCCAGAGAATTATACAATCTGCCCAGACATTCAGCGAACTCCAGTTCGTCAACTATCACCTTGTCCGCGATCAAGGGAGTAACCCATCTACAAGCCGGCTTTGCAAGCAATCCAGCACCAGACTCTTGCACCAACTCGGTCAAAGCAGTGCAGTCTGTCGCCACCACTGGAATGCCGCAAGACATTGCTTCCAAAACCGGAAGGCAAAAGCTTTCACCGCGTGAAGCGGTTACGAAAACGTCAGCCATGTTATAGAGTTCAGCCATTTGCTTTTCATTGAATCCAGCATCTCTATTGAAGCCTTCAGTGTAAAAAACCTTGTCCGCTATTCCAAGCCTTTGAGCCATCAACTCTAAGTTTATTCCATCTGATGCAGTGGGATTACAGTGCAAATGCAAAATGGCATTAGCCTTTGAGTTAACCAGAAACAGTTTGAAGGCATATAACAGCTCGCTTATGCCTTTTTGAAAGCCCTTATTCGTTCCAACGTATAGGAAAACGAATTTTCCTTTATAGCCTGCTTTTTTCTTTAATTCACTTTTCTTCTTCTCTGGAAAAGGCCTAAATGTATCCAAATTGACTCCGTGGGGTATTCTGACAACTTTTTTAAGACCATAGTCAAGTAACTGCTTTTCACTGAACTTTGAAGGCGCAACCAAGACATCTGCTTCCCTGTAAATTGTAGCGAGCTTAGGTGGCACTGGAACGGTATTTACTATTGTATGGCAAACCCAAGTTTTGTCCTTTATAATTGATTTTGGAATCCAAGAAAACTGGGGCATCCAGTTATCAACCAAAGTGATGATGCAGTCAATATCAAGCTTTTTGACATAATAATCAAAAGCATCTTCACCATAAGGGCTGGCAATCAGAGGCAGCCTCCATTTTTCTCTTTGCAAGCCCCTGTTCTGCAAACCAAGCTCGTAAATATTAAACCCTTTAGCCCTAAGCCCAGTAACAACATTATAGGCAATTTTTCCAAAAGCAGAAGTTATGTTGCTTGAGGCTCCGAAAAAAAGAATGTTCATATTATTATAAAGAACAATCTCCTATAAATTTGTTTGGTAATAATTGAGAAAAAAGAACTTTAAAGTTTTTCTTCAATTGCCTGGACTACTTTTTTCCTGTTCCTTCCCGCTTCCTCGGCTTCAAGCAAAAGCTTTAAGTCTTCTTCAGAAGATACGGCTTCCAAAGCTTTTACAACGGTTTTAGCGTTCTGGTCCAAAAAGTTTTCAACATCTTTGGCATCCAAAGTCGTATCAGTTGTTTTCTCTTCCCCTAAACTCACAACACTGTGTGAGCCAACATCATAGAAAACATTTACAGCTCCGCTGGCTGAATGCTTTTTAACCATGCCCTCAACCTCATCAACAGTGGCATGGGAAGGGACCTTTTCCAAAACAGTTTTCTTCAAATCAAATCACCTTTTTAGAACAGGTTTGGCTCCAGATTCTCTGGAGTCGGCTCCCGCTTACAAGTTAAATATGCCTGGTAGTCAATTGTCCCGCCAGAGTTATTATAGACATTGATAGAAACACTACTGCTTTCACTAACTTTTGTTATTGGAGCATCAGGCCTCATCTCAATTTTTTGATTATAATTATAAGTGTCAGTTCTTAAACTATGCTGTGTGCTAGTTCCAACAACAATTGCAAATTCAACATCAGCAGAGCTTGCTTCTACAACAAATAAATAAGGGTAAAGAACTACATTGGCATCGGTTGTAACCGTGTCTATTATTGTATCCCCTGTTGAAGTAAGTGTTCCACAAGTGCCAACTACAACTATATCACTTGTCTTGGTTTCCCTCAGCCATTTGCCGTTTTGAGGGTCATATTTCTCATACCTGAGGTACTTAGTTATGTCTCCCGTCATCTTATTCCCACCACCGTAATAGGAGTATAAATCTGGGGCTTTTCAGTCAATTCAACCAAAGCGTAACGCCACCCCACCCAATAAAGCACAGGTGCAATTGCAACATTGGTATTATTAACAATCTGAACATTTGGGGGATAATCTTTGAGAACCCACAAATTCAAAAACTCTGGAACGTGCCTTGGACTCATATTGTCAGAAAGAGGACCTCCTTCTGGGCTTCTCTGCGTGCCCCACCTGTTTGTTGCGGCAGGCTGCTTCAAATAAACCTTAACGTTTCCAGAGATTTCAATTCCGTAGATTTGGTAAAGCTGACCGGTTGGAGGATTCAATGAAGTAATCTCAGTATAGCTCTCTGTTGCACCAGCAGCCAATTCGTCATGCTCATCCTTATAAAAAAGTGTATCACGGTTAACGATTTTGTAAAACTTTTCCGCTCCCGCGATTACAACTCTAACATTGTCTAGAATATTAAGCCCTTTTGTCAAGTCTCGTTCAGCCATAAATAAAAAAACACCCCCTGTGTGTGTGTTAGCGGGGAATTTTACGGATTCAGAACCATGCCTCTCTTCTCTACGACCAATCCAATGAAAATCAAGTTCTCTGTTGAATTGGTTGTAGTCGTGTCGTTATAGCCTTCAATTGTTATCGTTGTATTCTGGTCAACTGTAATTGGGTCATCTACCCACATTGTGTTGTCCTCTTGCGCTGGAACATGCTCTATTGGCCAAATCCTTGCAACCGAGCCACTTCGGGTAATCTTCACCCAGTCAATCAAAGGTGTTGACTCAGGGTAACAAATTCCATTGATTGAAATGAATCTGTTGTCTGAAATTGTTTGAGCGTTGACCAGCGTGTTTGACCCGCTTGTGGTTGTAACACTGAAGTTAAAGCTGTTCAGGCTTGAATCGAGGTCCTCTGCCCTCAAAGGTCGCACAATCAGGTCTTGCCTTGAAAGACCAAGCTGTGCAGTCGCCTTGGCTAACAACTTGTCCTCTGTTTTTCCAAATGCGTCAAGGGCTCTGCCCCTAAGCTCTTGGTAGAAAGTCATTCCCTTTTCACCTCACAAATTTTTTCTAACCGAAATTACCAGCCCAAAAGGGCATGGCTTCGTTGGTCAGATTTAGTCCACAAAGACGTCTTTACTGTATGTTCCGCCGTTTATTGCGAATGCTTGTGGAGCCAACTGCCTTTGGAAATATCTTCCAGAAGTTTCCCCCACTGAAACCGGTGCAATTGTTGCTGTTGGTACTGTTGCTGCTGCTGCTGTTGGCACCATTGTCTCTTCTGCAACGTCAACTACCTTGGTTAGCATGTGGGTTCCGGCCACGATTGCTGCAAGCTGGGCTGTCGGATTGCTTTTTAATCCAACCAAGCCGCCCAGTGTGGCAGCTAAGCCTCCGCCAATGTTAATCCAAGTAGAAGCTCGTGCAAAAGCTGGTGCACCTGTTTGACCTAACTGGACATCCACTTGGTCTGCTAGTACCTCAACAAGCTTTCCGGCAAACTGGGAACCTGCAACGACCCCCACGTCTTTTGCCAAAACCATCTCTTTCGTCACCTCTCTTTCTTGACCAACTTTTTTTTCAGTAAAAGTATTATTACTTCCAGATTTAAAAACCTTTCTAACTCCTGCATCAAGTTTCTCACAAGCAATGCAGTTTTCGGTGTTAAAAGCTGGAACGGCTTTCTCAATAATTTTCCTGATTTCCCTGACCTTCAAAATCGCTCCATCAGGAGAATAACTTGGTAAATTCTTTCTTAACTCATATAGTTTTTCTTTGACTTTCCTGTATAAAGAGGTTTTCTCTGGCTTTACTGTCGCGCTGTGGCTTATTGCCTCAGATGCTTCTCCTTCGGCTTCAGCTAAATGCTTTGCGAGGCATGAAACCTGGCTTTCATCGGTTTGTAAATCATCTAAATTCCTTAAATGTGTCTCCAGTTGAAGCAGGTTAATGAAAATGTTGTCATTATTATAATCCAGAAAACGCTCTTCTCGGTTATCCATTTCCAGCACCAAACAAAAGCTCCTTCATTTCCTTTATTTGTTTTCTCAGCCAAGCCCTGGCTTCTTTGCTCTCATCAAAAACACTGTATAAGTCAGGCCTGTTGGTTTCAAGCCAAAGCATAACGTTTTTTATATTAAATTCATCTTTTTGGTTTGAATACATGAAGGCAACGACCTTGCCAATCCGAGCGATGTCCCGCTTATGCTCCAAAAGAAGACCAGCTACTGAAACATCTTCAGCGATAGCTAACTGCAAATGGTTTTTCTTCCAGCCATTCAGTAAAGCAAGGATTATAGCATGCATAATTAAATAGAGGGCTTTAAAATATTTAATTTTTTCATTAATCCATCATCAAATCTTCAGATTTTTTTAATTCAGCTTCAGCAGCCAACTGCTGCTGCCTTTGCCTATACTTTTCCTGTGCTTGCTGAATTGCCTGCGCCTGCTGGGAAGTAAGCCCTGGCGGCTGTGACATCCGTTGAGCTATTGCTTGACCCATTGGCTCAAGAATCGGGGCCTTTATTTTGTCCACGAAATCAGTTACAAAATCTTTTGCCAGCTCACCAGTGGTCTTTTCACCTGAAACGGCTTTAGCACCTTTTTGGTACTGTTCATCTAAAATCTTCATTGCTTGGTCCATGTACTTTTTTGAAATCTCGTCTTTCCATTTATATGCTTCGGCTGCGTGGCGCATTTGGTTTTTAACTTCTTCTTGTAAATGCTCAAATCGCATCCTGTTGGCTTCATCCTTGGCTTCTTCTGTTTTTGCTCTTTGTTGCTCTAATCTGTTTTCATGGTCGGCTCTTATTTTCTCCAACTCTGCCTTGCTTTTCTCGGTTAAGGCAAGAATATCTTTCCAGTCCCCCCCTTTATTCTGCGCCGCATTAATCTGATTTTGAAGGTTTTGGAACATCTGCTCAAACTTCTGCATTTGGGCCTGCTGGATTTGAGACTCCCTTAGAGCTTTCAACTCAGCTTGCAGGGCTTGAATCTGCGGGTTCAACGTGTTGCCGTCCCCCTTGTTTTGTCTTTCAAGGAAACTCAAGGCAATTATTTTATCCAAGTTGATGGCACTTCCTTTTTCTCCAGACAGCGTGGACATTGTTTCCATCGCCACCCGCTGCTTCATCAACTTAATTACATCTCCAAAATCAATTTCCTTTCCCAAGTCGTTTCCGCCTTTGTGTGTTTTTGGCATAATTTCACCCTCGTTTTCTAAAACATCAGAATGCCTATAGTAATAATCTTTTCCCCAAGCCCTAATCGCACTTGACAGGTCTTTTGCAAGACCTTGTGCTACGGTCCACTCCGCGATTTTTAACAGGTCGGGGTCAAAGCGCAAGGACTTCTTTGCTTCAATCCGCTCATCTTCATCAAGCCTTCCTGTTTGTGCCACCTTACCACCTTCACTTTTTTTTTTACTTCCCTTCCAAGGGGAAGCGGGATATACTGCTTCTTCTTGGCTATTAGCTTTCTCTCCAGCAGGGCTCTTTGCTTCTTCTCCTACTGTGCCTGCTTTTGCAGCTTCTTTTGCAGCAAG
Source organism: Candidatus Iainarchaeum sp. (assembly GCA_017608995.1). Taxonomy (GTDB): domain Archaea; phylum Iainarchaeota; class Iainarchaeia; order Iainarchaeales; family DTGL01; genus DTGL01. Next base: position 29,493 of record JAFCEU010000001.1, read on the forward strand.
CTTTGCCTCATAGTCTTTAATATATTTTGTAATTGTGCCCCCGAAAACATGGTACTTTTTAGCCAACTCTTTTATTGACCAACCCTTATCATGGAGGTCTTTCCATTTCTTTATTTCAGATTCCTTAAACAACTTAGGCATCCTGTCCACCAGATGACAAATTAGTTTGGTTTTCTTTAATTGAAGAAACACCTTGCTTTTCATCAGCACTTATTTTTGGGTTTTTCTCAAAGTCTTTTGCTAACTTTGCATCCTCTTCAATCTTTCTCTTCTTGTTGGCTACAATGTTAATTAGAGTCTGCAAAGCATACTTTGTGACCTCATATTTGTTTGCTTTTGCTAAGAAGCCATTTTCATGCAACCATTTAACTGCTTCCTGCATTTTTTGGTGTTCGTTTGGGTCTAACTTGGTGGTATACTGCTCCAGAATCTTTACCATATTATCCCTCAAACTACTAATAGCTTTAACCCGTTACCATAATATTTGTTCAAGCAACTATTTAAGAGTTTGCTATTTAAACCTAAAAAACATAGAAATTGGTATGGATAAAAAAATATTAGGGTTTATTTTTGGGGCAACGATAGCGGCAACCGCAATGGGCATATGGACTTCTTGGCCTCAACACACCCAATTCCGGGCAAAGCTATTAAGTCTGACTTCCCCAACCGAAGAGCCAGAGAAAAGCCCCTTGGCTTTCATTGAACGTTATCACTTGGGTTTGGCTGCCTTGATTCCTGCCAGAATGGCGGCAACGCCAACGAAGTATCCGGGAATTTCACCTGAAGACGCACCCATATTTTTCGGGATTGGAGCAAGCCTTATTGCATCCGAAATAATGGGGGAGAACCCGTTTGGAGCAGGTAAAACACCCCTGGAAACAGCGGGAAATATAGCATTGGCCGGAATGTTGTTGGGCTGGTTGTTGGGAGTGAAATGATGCCTTCCCGCAAGCTACATAATTTAGCGAACAAGCTGTTACTGGGGGAAGAGCTTGAATGGGTAAATGCAGTAATTGACGCACCAGCAAAATTATATTTGAAAGGCCATAGAAAATATTTTCATAGCAAAGAAGACGCAAAGTTGCTTGCCTTGCTTGGAGGGGGAAAAGCAGGAAAAGCGGCTTTAATCCATCAATTCTTGGATAAAAACATTCCTTCAATCGTTCAACGCAACATTAAATTTTTTAAGCTGGAATACGATAACATACTTAGTTTGCTTAAAAGTAAGTGATTATAATGGAAGAAGAGAAAAAGTTCTTCATTGGGGCAGCAGGAATAGCAGGAATAGCATTATTATATTATTTTTGGAGACCGCCTGAGCAACCAATAACAATAGAAAAAGTAAATTTTGTTTCAACTGAAGCACAAGGCAGCATAAATGTTGATTCAGTAAATTTTGTTTCAACTGAAGCACAAGGCAGCATAAATGTTGATTCAGTAAATTTTGTTGTTTTAACTCCAACAGGAGACATCCCATCCATTAGCAGTTCATTTGTATCAATAGAACCAAAAGGAAGCGTTGATGTTGATTCAAGTGGATTTGTTATAACTGGACCTGTTGGAACAATTAAAATTACTGGAGAAAGATTCAATGCAATATGAGGTGATAAAAAATGCCAATGGGATATTTTGACTTCTATATAACAGTGAGAAACACTGGACAAACAGCTTTTGATGCATATGTTGGATTAAGCATATGGGAAGGTTCCGAACAACACCCAGGGTATTGGGCAAAAAAGAAAGTCCAATTACAGCCCGGAGAAAGCTCTACTGTTGGACTTAGTAGTGAAATGAGAAACTGGGCTAGTGGCGCTCACAACTATCTTGTCAGATTATATAGTAGAGCTTTAAGTGAAGGAGCCCATGTAGCTGACTATGATGGCTGGACTATCTATAGATATGGAAGCGGTGCCCCAGATGAAAGCGCCATTGTTGCCGAAAAAAGCGGAACAGTTAATATATAGCGGGTGCTTAAAATGAAAATGGATGAATGGAGAACGCCTGTTCCTACCTTTGAATGGATTTTGTTAGGCGTTGGAATCGGCTTTGTTGCAAGTTATTTTATTTTCAGGTGATTGAAATGGCGACGACCTATCAAAAGCAGTTACTAAAAGCCCCTTTAAACCAAGTTTTAAGCCAAGTTCAAAAATTTGGCTTTATTAACGTTCCAACTGAAACAAGAATTAATATTGGCTCTGGCGGGGGTTTATCAGATAGATTTCATTATGAAGGAACTTGTTATTCTTTAGGCGTATGGCCGTGGGTTGGATATGGCCCATTAAATGGGGCTCCTGTTGATATTTTATTTAATGGAATTAAAAAAACAGAAGTTAGAACAACCTCTGATGGCTATTTTAGAGGAAACTTTATAGGGAAGGAAGTGGGGGAAGGCACTCATACAATAACTGCAAGAATGAAAGCATTTGGAGATGCAATTGCAAATTATTTATCAAGTCAAGCAAGCTCTTCTTTTGTTGTAACTGGTCCAGGGACGGGTTCTGATGTTGGGATTCAAAAACCGGTTATTTGGGATATTGGGTTGTTAGTGAATCTTGGCATAGGAGCCACAATTGGATTAATTGTAGGGGCAACCGTGTTTAAACGTGGTTTAGTTGGAAGAGTGGTTGGTAGAGCAAGAGAACTTAGAGAAGAAATAAGGGGGTATTAAAAATCAATTGGAAAAAAATTGCAATAACAACAGCAGTAGGGGCAGGAAGTGCGATTTGTTTTGGACTTAGTCAAATCCCCCCAAAAAATTTGTTATGGTTAATAGGTAGTGGAATGTTACTTGGTGCTGCAATTGGATTTATTGGAAGTGATTGAAATGGTTACCGCTGAGCATAAGGCTTTGGCTGTTGCACGCCAACACCTGAAATCCCAGAGGTTAGGTTTGTGGCAAAAAAGGGGGCAAAAGGCATTTATATTGACTAACTAAATTAGGAGTTGATTGAAAATGGTTGACTGGAAAAAAGTCATAATAACAACAGCACTAGGAGCAGGAAGCGGAGCTAGTATAGGTCTTTTAAGGATAATACCCAACCCAGAGTATGGCTATGGACACAGTGACTTTTTAATTCATGCTATCCCAGGCGGCCTAATTGGTGCTTTAATTGGGATTGCTATGGGTGATTAAAAATGGTTACTGCCGAACAAAAGGCTTTGGCTGTTGCACGCCTGAAGGCATGGATAGCTCGGCTGCCTCCAAGCATGAGAGACATGCCCGTACTTGTTCTTTTAGGGCGGACACTGACTCCCAATCAAATGCTTGCCGAAGCCGAAGCAGAAACACAAATAGGAAGCATTATCATTAACCGCGAATTGAAAATGGCTGGGTCGTTATTAGGGAGGTGAACTCCCTTGCCTATTTCCAACAACATTGTTACAACTCGCCCTGCTTTTGACTTGCCGACACGCTATTTGAGTTACTGGCTCGGAATAACAGTCGAACACGCAAAAAGGCTCAGATATAATGTGGCTGACTTGGCCGGAGCCGATGCAACCAAAGAAAAACTATACCAGGCATTAGTTGGATTAGACCCCCTGTTCTTTTTGGGCGGGGGGCATGGCGAGGTGGATGTTTTCACAGGGGACGACAGGCAGGTTTTATTAAACTCAGAAAACGCCTATTGGATGGCTGAACGCCTGACCTATTTGTTTAGTTGCTTAACTGGTCAAAAACTTTCAAAAGACATTATTGGAGCTGGTGGGGAGGCTTTTTTGGGTTACAATGAAGAATTCGGCTTCGTCGTAAGCCCGCCATATATCCCTGCAACAGACCCAAAAGCAAGAGGCTTCATGGAAGCAGGGAACGCAATTGCATTAAGCCTGTTAAGAGGCTACTCGGTCGGGGATGCGTATAATGCTGGTGTTAAAAAATTCAACGACTGGATTGCCTACTGGGAAAAATCAACAGACCCGCTTGCGCCTCTGATTTTAACCTGGCTTGAATCAGACAGAGACTCTTTAGTTGCTTGGGGGAACTCTACTGCAAGGCTTTCAGTTGAAAAAAGGGAAGAACACCCAACAGGGTTATGGCCTGCGTTCCTTGCAGCAGGTGGTGTAATTACGGGGCTTGTTTTAGCGACTCTTTAATTCTTCCTTAATTTTGGGCCAATACATTCAACCATTAATTTCTGCAATTCCTTTTTATTTATTCCCTTATAAAGCCCGCATTCTTTTGCTATTCTTTTAAATTTCATTTGTTGGCTTGTTAAAGGGTATTTTCTTTGCCTTTTTCTTAAATAGAATCCTTTTTTTCCACCAGACATATTTAAAATAATAAAAAAAGAAATTAAAAAAAGGTAGTGGTTGAACTACCTTTTTTAACGCATTTTTGGACCTACACATTCAACCATTGCTCTTTGCAGGTCTGCTTTACTCATACCTTTTCTAATCCCACAAGTTGCTGCAACATCTCTAACTTTTCTTTGCTGAGAAGTTGTAGGATATTCTCTTGGTAGCGATGCAAGAACAAAACCTCTGTTCCCGCCAACGGTAAAAGCAGCATCCCTCGCTTTATAGGCCTTTGGTCGGCTTTTTAGGTAGAAACCTTTTCTAACATTTTTTATAACAGTCATTGAATTCACCAATTATCTATGGAAGCACAAGTATTTAAACATATAGGATAGTATTCATATATAGTATTTCATAGGTGATAATATGAGAAAAATTCAAATAAATATCCAATTGCCAAAAAAATTAATTGAAACCCTTGATTGTGTGAAAAAAAATTTTGGGGCAAGTAGAAACTTCATCATCCAAAAAGCTCTTGAACTTTATTTTGACAAAAACATAGAATGGATTGAAAAAGCTAAAAAGGAATAAGATATGTGGGGCCTTTTCTTTTCTTCATTTCTTTAGCCCTTTCTTCGGTTATAACATAAAAAGCAGTACTTGCCCCAATCCCAATTAATGCCAAAAAAAATTTCTGTTTATTGAGCATTATTTTGCACCTCCTTTTCAACTTCCCTTTTCAATTCCTTAAAAAATCGGTCCCCAAATTTTTTATGTAAACGCTCAATTAATTCCTCAGCAGTCATTTTATTTGCATAAAGATTTTTAACTAACAAATCACAATAGTCTTCTTTACCCAGTTTTCTACAAACTTTTTTAGTCATATTGCAGATTGGACATTCAACCATGTTTTACTCCTCAACTCTTCCCATACAACACTAATATTTATTAATCTGCGATACTATTAATTCTTTTGTTGTGATTTAAAATGGGACTAATCGTTGATGAAGAAAAAGCAAGGAAAACCCCTTGTAAATGCTTTCAAATAGGGCCAACAAAAGAAGCCCATGACCTATTATGCTTTAGCCCCGGAATTATTGGAACGCTTACGAATGCCCAAGACACAGCCTATTGCACTAAACGGAATATAGAGCCCCCTTCCCCTGCACTGAAAAAGCGGATTGCCGAGTTCACTGAAGCAGTTCATGCCGCCGCAAGGCGTTATAAAGGGCAGGGCATTCAAACTTGGCTTCGCTTTGTTGGAGAAGAAATGGATAAAAGAGGATTGGAAATATGATAGAAAAGAAATGGATAAAAAGGTGGTGATTTGAATGTCTTTCGGGTTAGGATTGAGAAATAGGGCCTTTTCTCCGTTAGGTAGAATGCCTGGGGGCTTTGGTTTAGGACCTTCTGGTGAATGCGTTTGTCCAAACTGTGGTTATGTTGGTTCACACCAGCTTGGCGTTCCCTGTTATCAAACCAAGTGCCCAAAATGCGGGGCCTATATGACCAGGGTAAGGTGAACAAGGGTTGGGAAAGTTGAATGTTAAAGAGGGGATTTTAGATGGTTGAAGAATTGCCTTTTGCAGGAGTGAGTTGTAATAATCAAAGATGTAAATTCTGGTGGCTGGCAACAATAAAAGGTACTATTGTTGAGGCAGAAGCACCAGTGGATGATGTTCTTGGAGCCTGTAAAATAACTCCAACGATTGGGGCGGTAGTTCGTATTGAAAGATGTCTTAAAGATTTGCTAAAAGATTCAAAAGTTAGATTGAAAGATTCAAAAGTTAGATTGGAGGGTCGCCGCACTGTCAAACCAAGTGCGGGGCCTATAAGGTGAATAAAATGCCTTTTGTTTCAAGTGTTTGCGCAGAGCTTCTTTCTGGTATTGAAGAGTATGCAACAAGGGTTGGAAAAGAGGACCTGGTTAGAGCAATTAAGGTTGAATGTAAACCCTTTGAGAAAAGGGCACGGAAAAAGAGAGCCCCCTCAGCTTACAATAACCATATGAGTGTTTGCGTTAAGTCAAAAACAGGGCGCATTCAAGACAGGTTCAGGGAATGCGCAAAAGAATGGAGGTCGAAACATGGTTGAAAAATGCACTTTGGATGAGAAAGTAAAGGCTTTTTTCATGCTAAGGTTTAATAAGCGATTTGACCAAGATCCAGAATACTTTGCAGAATGGAGAAAAAGGTTTTTAACTGAAAACCCAGAGGCATATATGGATAAAACTTCGTTAGCAGTTTACAAAATAATAAAAGAGGCTTGTAAATGATTCCTGAAAGCTGTAAAAAATTAGCAAAACATATGGCCCACTATACAGATTATAACTTTTTAGGTCAATCCCTACAACTACAATGCGCAATAGATAGCACAGATTTCACTAAAAAAAGTGATATTGAAGAGTTGAAAAGAAAAGCAAAACTTGTTGTAAAAAATTTATCCAGACTTATAGAAGAAGAGCCATCAATTCCATATCCTAAAGGTTATTTTGGAGGAAAATTATGACTCCAGAGGAAAAGAAGTGGATGCTCATTGCAGGCTTGGTTGGCGCAGGAGCGCTTGGTCTAGTGGCTTTTTTTTTAACGAGACCAAAAGCAGTTCCCTCTCCAACAACGGCTGCTCCAGCTGCCCCAGTAAAAGTTGGCATTGAAGGCCAGATGATTGAATTGGCTTCAAGGCAGTTAGGCGTGCCAAGAGAAGGCTTAACAGTGAGAGGGCTTTCACCAAGCGATTTAGGGCTAACGTCCTACAACTTCAATTTGGTTTCAGGCTCAAATACAATAGTCAATACAACAATAGCAGACAGCAGGTTTATAGCAATAACAGGCATAACCTATACAGGGACAGTGGCAAGCAGCATGACAGTGCAAGCAGGCGGAAGAATGGTGGAAGCATACCCAATCAGGTTCATAGCGGAATTGGAAGGACACACTTGGCACGATACAACGCCAACAATAATCCAGCAAAACTGGCCTGTTACAATAACAGTTCAGGCAACAGGCAACGCAACCGAGCTAATCGCATTAGATGGCATAGTGGTCGAGAAAAAGGGAATGGTATTAGCATAAAGCTAAATAAGAGGGGAACACTGCCTTATTCTGATTGTTTCCTTTTTCCAGTCAATTTCAGCATCAAACGATTGTAGTTCTGGTTGGCCAAGCAAAACATTTCCATCTAAAATATAAAAAATGCTTGCTCGTGAACAACCATTTACTGAAACTGTCCCAGCGCCTATTGGGACTTCTGCTTCCTTGCCATTTGGTGGAACTGGGACTTTCCTTTTAAATAACTCCTTTATACCAAGTTCTTCTGCCAAAATTTTAGGTATAGCAGAATAAGAGGACGCGATATCTATTATTGCTTCAACTTCCTTCTCTTTTTCAGGTCCTGCAATCTTGATTTTTTTTCTTAATATACCCATATAAATAATGTGTTCTTTGAAACTTATTAATTTTTTCTAAAAAAAGAAAAGAGGAAGACTTACCCGTCTTCCATTCTTGTTCCGTTATCTGGTTGGGTCACTTGGGGGGTATCCTGCGTTGGCTCTTCCTCTGTCCTTTCCCCCTTTGGGACAACAGTATACTGTGTTTGAAAGCCCTCGCCAGTTTTCTCAATCCTGAAACGCTTTTTGTAGATTGATTCATCTTCATCCATATAGGGCTTCAAAGTGTTGAATAGGCGCTTGCTTGTCGAGGAAAGGACTTTGGGCTCATCCTCTGGAATCTTCTCACCGTTGATGGATTCAACGCCAATCTCAAAAAACCATTTGTTGCTTACTTCTCCAGTGTCTCTGTCAGTAACAGCCTTTTGAACCTGTTTCACGCTCCCAGGGATGAATTCTACTTCGACTGGCTTGTTTGACTCAAGTTTTAAGAAATCGCCTTCAAATTTCTGCTCATCAATGCCATACTTTTCCTTAACAATATCTTGCACTGCCTTTCACCTCCTTGCAGTTACACTAAATATTACTGTGGTAACTATTTAAAAAATTATCGGAAAAGGTTTCAATCCTTATGTTTTCGGTAGTTGTTGATGAAATTCAACAATGCCTTCAAAGTGATTGTGACACCGGCAACTGAAACCACTGCGTCAGGGCACTGTTGGGCCAAGCCAGTGAAATTCATCCAAGCAATTGTTCCCACTGCTGCGACCGCACTCATAAACCAGTCCTTTACGCTCTTCCAAATGCCATAGCCAACATCATACTTTGCAAAAAACGGTTGATTTGGCATAAATCTCGCCTCCTTACAAATAATATTCCTTCAACTACTTAATTCTAACTGCTTGTTATTTTGAAAAAAAAAAGAAATTTTTAGTTCTTAGTTCTTTATAGAATTGTTAAAACAGCCTCAACAATTCCAACGGCTAAACCAAAACCCAACCCAGCAATGCCTAAATACGCTACACTTTCAACAAGCTTCTTCGCGTAGTCAGCAATGCCATTATCAACATTGGTCATGGTATCTTACCACCTCAAACTAAATTTGCGAAGCCGTAGTTTAAATAAGTATTGGTTAACCGAGGGACCTACTTCTTCTTCAGCATTGGCAACCCAGTGCGCTCGTTCTCAATAACCTCAAAGCCAGAAGGCAAGTCAATGCCCTCGTCTGGATTTTTACTGAAGAAGTAAAGGGTGTTTCCATTTGTTCCAACTCTTTTATGCAGAAAATATTTCTGACCTTTTGTATTTATTTTCTCATAACCCAAAGCAAAAACCTCCATAACTATTGCCACTTATCTTCTTTAAAATGGTTTCTCCTTTACCCTTTTGTGAAATCCACTTGCTGACCCTGAAACTGAGCTTGGACAAAAAACTGAAATAACTCAAGGAAACGGCAATCCTTGGTTGAGTCATTCCGCCATCTGCATTTCTCTGAACAAGGCCTCCTGTCATCAAGGAAGCAATTTTTGGACGGGAAACTGATTTCAGGCTCAAACTGTGTTGCTTTCGTTTTCTTTCTCTGCATTTGTTTTCACCTCCTTCTTCTCCCTTGGGGCTTGGAATTTCTGTTCATGGCCCCCAAAATCAACCCATTTGTCATTCCAGAAAAGCCATTTCCGCAAAGCCCTCTCTTCCTTATTCAGCTTCTGGCGAGGCAACTGAAGCCTGCGCCTCTGGTACGGAAGCAGCTCATCCCACTTCTTCAAAATAATACCCCCTTATACGCATATACTGTTCAACCAAGGGCTTTGACAGCTCATATTCAACCCCGGCGCCAACCCTTCGCTTCTTAATCAAAGGAATCCGACTCAAACGCCTACCAACAAAGCGGGGAGTCGGCAAGCTCCTGCCTCTGATTCTTTTATACTCCTGCTCGGTATCAACACCGGCTTCAACCATCAAATGCTCTTTCAGCCAGGAAGTAATTTGGGTAGTAGAATAGTGCTTGGGCTCATCAATTACATTAGCCAAAATAGAGGCAAACAGGGCGTAGTCCCAGTCGCCGCTCAAATCAACCTTTGCCCTGTCGCCAAAACAGTTTACCAGAAAATCCAGCATTTGCTGGTGAAGGGCAGAGTCAATTCCTTTCACAATAGCCAGCGGGCCTTTTACCAGCTCTAAATCCCGGTTATTAAGCACAGTACACTCATAAGACTCGTAATCCTGCTGGATTCTTTTCCAGTGCGTTAAAACATAGATATGGCAAAAATCCCTAATCAACTGCCATATTTGGTTTCTGTCATCAGGTTCTCTTTTCCCTTTCTCAGTCAAAGTTTTCATCAGGTGAATTGGAATACACCTTGAGAGAGTAACCGGCTCCAGGCCAGAAATGTTTGTAATGATTTTGGGGCAGTAGCAGTCAAAAAACTTTGGTTGAAAGACATCACGCTTTCGCTCAACCCTCATTGTTTTGCCCTTTTTTTTGTAGCCAATTTTCAGGATTTGAAGCAAAGCATTCCTTTTCTCCTCGGACATCTTGTCGAAGTCGTCTATAACCATTAAACCTTTGAATAGCTCAGGGGCCCTGAACAAGGCCGAATCGCTTGGGTCGCTTGCGTCAATTGTGTGGAATGAGCAATTCCCGATTATTTCAGCAAATTTCGTTTTTCCGCTGTCGGATTCCGAGTTGAAGAAAAGATAGCCAATAGACCTGAATAACTCGAAGCAGTAGGTTGCAATGATATAGGCCGCACCAATCAAGAAAATTCGCTTGTCTGTTACATCCATAAAGTAGTCCTGGGTTTTTATGAGAATTTCAAACAGGGTTTTTCCTAACTGGTTTGGTGTAGTTTTAGTGTAGTTTAGTGTAGTTTTAGTGTAGTTAATTTTTAGTGTAGTTTTAGTGTAGTTAGGTGTAGTTAAGGTTTCTGCAATTGGTGTAGTTAGTGTAGGATATGAGGTAGGTCTATACAGATAGGTGAGATGTATATTTTTTTTATTTTTTTTATTTATATAAAGGAGCTTCTTTAGAGTATTATCTACACTACCTTCTACATATGCACTAACTACACCACCTACACTTTCAGCATTTTTACAGAAGTCCGCAATTGATTTATTGCTCCAAGCGTTATCAGTCGGCACCAGCGAAATTCTATAATTCAATCCGGCTTCCTTAATCTCATTTCTTCCATAGGACTCGTTTTTCTTTTTTCCTCCTCCAACCTTGACACCACTATAATCAATTAAAACACACCCATTGTCAAAAATCACACTGTCCACAAAGTTTCCTTCCAATTCTATTTTTTTCCCAAAATAAAAATGGTTTTGGAAAATGCCTTGATTTAAATTATAATGTATAATTTCATCCAGCTTCTCAAAAATTTTCCCCCCGTTTGTTCTCTCAAAATCATATCGCTCGAGTTCCCAGTCCTTATGTTTACATTCACAGAAGACCTCTGGGATAACAGGCTTTTGTCCCCTTTTCAATTCTTGGCTAAGCAAATTTCCGCATCGCCTGCATTTCCAGATAGCGGTCTTATCGGCCATTTTCCCCCTCCTTAAAGAAGTAGTAGAACACGCTTTTATCGTTGTAGAAATATATTTTTTGCTTGTCTTCAAATACGGTTTTGCTTGGATTGAGTTCCTCATTTTTCGCTAATTCGTTGAATTCTTTTAAGGAGAAAACTTCTTGTGGGACATATTTTTCCTTTAAAAGAGAAATAGAGATTCCGCCTACCTTTACTTTTCTTATTTCGGACATGACTTACTTCACCTTACTACACTCTAAAAAAATAGAGTGATAAGATATAGTCTTTTCTCTTTAAAAAGCTTTTGCTTAAAGAAAACTTAAACGATATGTTTTTAAGGAGAATAGATGATTAACATAATGAAATGAACGAGGCTTTACTTGCGCTGATTAGAAAACAATTCTTGGACCAAGGTGGGAACCTTGATGAGTTCCAGGATTTGGTATCCATCTGGGAGAGCATGGAACACTCCCGAGGAATGATTGCGGAGCGTTTTGGAGGAAGGCAACTTCATCTGATTGCTGATTGCTGCGAATTCTTGCTCCGCAATCTCACCCCCCTTGAGCAAGAGAAGATTTTAATTGAATTGCAAAAACGCTTACGAAACAAGGCTGCCCGGGACCAGGCAATCTTGCGCAGGTTTATGGTTGTGGGAAAGAATGACTAAAACAATAAAAGGAGATTTGATATTAGAAAAAACAATAAAAGGAGATTTGGTCTTAGAAAAAGACACCGTATTTGATAAAAGCATTAGTGTTGAGGGTAACATTGTTCAAAGCATGGAACATTAATGCAGGAGACATCAATGCAGAGGACATCAAAGCAGGTGATATCAATGCAGTGGACATCAAAGCAAGGGACATAAAAGCATGGGACATCAATGCAGGAGATATCAATGCAGTGGACATCAATGCAGGCGACATCAAAGCAAAAAATATTTCATACTATGCGGTTTGCTTTGCTTATCACAACATAGAATGCGATTCAATTAAAGGGCGAAGAGAAAACTCAAAGCACTTCTGCTTAGGTGGAAAAATAACGATTAGAAAAAAAGAGGCTGAGAAGAAATGAGAGAATTGAAATGCCCATCATGCGGCAGAGAATGGGTTTACACAGGCAAGCATAGAAAGTTTGCGAGTTGCCCAAGCTGTGGAAAATTAGTAAAAGAAACGAGGTTTTGGGATTGATTTTCTCGGACAAGCTATATTTAAAGTCAGTTGCAGAAATGATTCTTAATGGCGAGAAGACGCAGACAAGAAGGCTTGTGAAAGAAGGCGACAGATTCAACAAAGAGCCAGGAAGAGGGCCTATAAATGCCGTAGTCAATGACCTGACTGAAAGGGAAAAGTGGAAAATTGGCAAGGATTACGCTGTCCAGCTTGGCAGAGGAAAGCCAGAGCTTAGATATTGCCCAAAATGTAAAAACTATACTGAAATGCTTCCTCCTGCTGAAGACTTAAAAAGCTATGAAATTAAAGGCATCCTTGCC
>JAFCEU010000092.1 GCA_017608995.1 Candidatus Iainarchaeum sp.
CTTATAAAGTTGCGCTCTTTAAGGCCTTTCCCAAAAGAAGAACTTATAAATGCAACAAAGAACCTGCAAGGTTTAACTGTAATCGATAGGCACATCTCTTTGGGCTATGAAGGCCCGTTGTTCAGTGATGTGAGATCTGCTCTGTTCGAAAGCGATATAAGGATAAACAATTTCATCGCTGGTTTGGGTGGGCGCGATATAACGCAGAAGCACCTGAGAAAAGCGTTGCTTTCCCTTAAAGAGCGCAGAGAAGGAGGCTGGTTATTATGATTAGGGGCCTGCCTGAGGAAGAATTCTTCGCTTCGGGGCACAGAGCTTGCGCTGGCTGCGGTGCTGCAATAGCTATGAGGCACATTACAAAAGCAGCTGGCAGGAACACAATAGTTGTTCAGGCAACCGGCTGCATGGAGGTGGTGAGCACACCATACCCAGAAACAGCTTGGCGCCTACCCTGGATTCATGGCGCGTTTGAAAATGCTGCTGCAATCGCAAGCGGAATTGAGCGAGCGCTCAAAACTTTAGGTAAGAAATACAACATACTCGTGCTCGGCGGTGATGGAGCAACATTTGATATCGGTTTTGGTGCGCTAAGCGGCGCTATTGAAAGAGGCCACAACTTTCTTTATGTTTGCAACGATAACGGCGCCTATATGAATACGGGCATTCAGCGTAGCGGTGCAACACCAAAATATGCATACACTACAACGAGTCCAGCAGGCAAGGTAATACCTGGAAAGCGTGAATGGAAGAAGCCACTGCCTTTCATAATCGCTTCGCACAGAGCGCCTTATGTTGCAACTGCATCAATAAGCGACATCCCAGATTTGTATGCAAAAATCAAAAAAGGGTTGGAGATAGAGGGCCCATGTTATGTACAAGTCTTTAGTCCCTGTGTGCCTGGCTGGGGCATAGATTCAGCGAAAAGCGTTGAAATCGCTCGCTTAGCTGTAGAAACAAGGGTTTGCCCATTATACGAAATAGAAAACGGCATTCTTAAGATTACAAAGGATGTTAAGGAACCAAAGCCAGTGATAGAGTACCTCAAAACCCAGACAAGGTTTAAACACTTGAGCGAAGAGCAGGTAAAAGAGATACAAGCATTTATTGATAAGGAATGGGCACGCATAAAAGAGCTAGAAAAAAAGAAGTGCAGGTTTTATTAGGCACACCTGCCAGTAAGCTTTTTAATCTCTCCCAACCTATTTTAATTTGGCGGGCAAGCGGATTCTTTGTAAAAAGAATCCAACCAACTCTCTTAGCAGCATTTGCTTGCCCGCCTTTCCTACTCGGTGCTTTCCATGCCTAAGCGATTTTGGCGAAGACCGAAAAGAGAACCTGATTTGGAACGCGTGCAGAGATGGCTCAAAAAGACAGGTATTTTATCTGATCTTGAAAAAGCTGAAAAGAGGTTTAACAGAAAGAGGGTAATTAATACCGGTTCGTCTGACACTTCAGACATTGCTGTTGCCACTCTAAATGTTCTGATAAAGCAGGGTTTACTCTGGCCTTCAGAACGCAGCATGCTTGTAGGAAGTACCTACAACCCATTACTCGTTAGAGCTGATTTGAAAAATATAAGGACTGTTTTACGAGCTCAGGTGGAAGAAATTCAGGGGAAAAGTAATAGGTTAGCATTTCTGAACGATGTGAGAGAGCTTGCAAAGCTGGAGCTTAAGCGGCATTTAGATCAGAAGTTAAAAGTTGAACGCGAAGGGAGAGAAGCGGAGAAGGTTTATAATGTAAGAGTAATTAATCTTTTAGAAGGCATAATCCAAACTTGTGAGCGAATGCGCAGGCGGATTGCTAGCTTAAAATAAAGCAGGATTAGAGCAAAGAAGAAGCTATTTTCCACTCAATTCTTTATGTATTTTACTAACTTCAGGTCCCTTCTGCCCCAAATACTTTGAATCTTTTCTCTTATTATAAGGCATTTCGCTTTCGCTCGTAAGTGTTTCAAAGGTTAAGCGGCATATTTTCATACCCGGCCACAACTGTACAGGCACTCTTGCTATATTCGTAACCTCAAGCGTTATTTTCCCTTCAAAGCCGGGGTCTACACTGCCAGCGGTAGAATGCACAATAATCCCTAATCTACCTAAAGAAGAGCGCCCATCCAAACGAGCCATTAAGTCGCTTGGAATTTTAACATATTCTCTAGTTATGGCAAGCACAAATTCGTTTGGATGAATTATAAATGGTTTGTTTTCAGGCACGGTTATTAATTCGGTTAACTCTTCTTTGAGTCCTTCTCTTGGATTTACATGTGTTACCTCGCTATGTTTGAACACTCGGAACTCTGGATTTACATGTGTTACCTCGCTATGTTTGAACACTCGGAACTCGTTTCCAAGCGTTAAATCAACGCTTGCAGGCCCAATATTTTCTTCTTTTAATCCTTCAATCACTATACGGCCTTTTTCAATAAATTTTTTCAACTCTCGATCACTCAGCACAGCCATAAAAATCACTTCTCTTTTCTATAGACTTCTTTCAAAATGTTTAAAAAAAAGACTATATGTTTATTTACTTATGATAAAATCTTTATGTGCGATATTTCTTATAATAGTTGCTAGCGGAATTGCGTACTTATTAGGGGCAATAGT
>JAFCEU010000012.1 GCA_017608995.1 Candidatus Iainarchaeum sp.
CATACAAGATAACGATTGGAAAAGATAATTACGGTAACCCATATTATAGAGTAGAGCTTGTAGATACTCCAGAAGAATTTGAAGAGATGCACAGAGCTATAAGTGAAAACCCAGAGCGCTATTGGGTTGACGATTGCAGAGAGTATAGAAATAAAGGCTTGCAGGAATCATTGGGTTGCTTAGTCCCTGAAGCAAGCGACGAGGTAAAAGCAGAGCATGTGGTAGCGTATTATACGAATAATTCTAAATTCAGAGAGGCTTCGCTAACATACAATGTGCAGGAAGCACTTATAATGGCCGCACTGATAACGCAACCAGAAAACTTCTCAGCTTGCGATATTGCTGAGGAATGGTACAGCAAGCCTAAAGAACAGATAGATTCGACAATAGATTGTGTCGCAAGGCGCCTTAGCGAAGCTCTTGAAGCCTCAAAGGTTGGAGAAAACCAGTACAACATTACATCTGCACTTAGAATGCTAAGTGCGGATCCAAATAAGGGAATGCAGTATGCAAGAAATGTCGAGAGCACATACAACCTTTGGAATAAATTCGATATATGCGTTTCTCAAGCATCCTAATATAGCGAAGGGTATTTGAAATGAATGAAAAAGCGTTCAACCTTTTTACGGCACTTATATCACTTTTACTTATTGTGATAACCTCAATGTTAGTTTTAGCTATGATACAAACTGAAAGCAACACAAACTCGCTTGTAAATGAGATAACAACTCAGACAAGACTTGAGGCTGTTCTAAGGCTAATGCGTGCTGATGTATTGCAATTGTTCAATTATAAAATGAGGGATGAAATAGAATGGTGGCTTAGCAAGAACCCTGTGCCATTTAGCAGCCTCGAAGTATGGAATGATTGGGATGCTATTGTTAAGGATTTCGCATATGGGCAGTTTGCCAGCGAGGGAAAATTTGCTTCTAGGCTTGCTGACAGTCTCTGGGGAATGATACTTAGTAAATACGGAAAGGGCTTAGTATATGAGGGGAGATATGAGATAAAGATAACTGGAAATGATCAAAAATTCAAAGAAATAATCACAGAGCTCTCGAATGTTAGTACTATGCACAAAGATTTTATTCAAGTAGTTGGTTGTGATGGCGCCCCCGCCAACTGCCCGATAGGTACATTTTATGTAAATCTTAAATTGAGCGAATTGAGCGATAAGGAATATGAGGCTCTGCCTATAATACAGGTTAAAGATCTGGTAGAAAACAAAGAGCTTAGAGACGCAATACTGCCAAGGAACGATGTGAAAATGTATGTGCCTTTACGACTTTTTAAAGCACTGGCTTATGTAAGGGCCTTCATGCATTCAGATCTCGCAAATCCAAACTCAGCGAGTGATTATGGCTATCTTTCGCCGAGAATTCACAATGAGATTGACTCAATGGCTTTAGGAATGTGTGATTATAAGCGATGCCATCCAAGAGACAACCCATACTTTCCCCCTGAGAAAAATATACTTTTTGGCAAGGCATGTCCTGGAGCGCCTTCGAATTATATAGAATCCATGGAAGTGTCATTTAGAGGAAGGAGCTTAGGAAACTACAACCCATCGAACAAAAATTCCATAAAAAGCATGCTTGCAAAAGCAGTAAAGCTACGCTTGTGCGAACTTTCAAAAGAAATTTTAGCATCGCTTAGCGAACCAGATTTTAAGCCAGAAAAACAAGTTTTTGAAGGCGAAGATTGCTACATTTTAATAGACAAAATAAAAATTGAAGTAAAAACAACTGCTTCGGTGAGAGTGAAGATACAGCCAGAGGCTGTTGGGTCCCCCCACACAGCAACCACAACTACCTGGGGAGCAGAACCAAATATGCCGAGTGCCTGCCCATTCAATTTTAATCTTGAACAGAATAGGCGCATTGGGTACTATTTGCAAGGAAGCGAAATAAAGTGGCCAGATTTAGAAGCTGCGGTATGTAATGGTTTTACTGGCTTGAGTGATATCGCTGCATTAAAGAGGTGTGAAAAAGCCGGCTGGGGATGCTGTGGCGAGGTTTCCGGAGTAGGAAATATGGTGCTTTCTTTTATTGAAGAAAATCCTCATTATAAGGTGAATAAAAATAGGGAAGTTAAATTCATGGTAAAGATAACAGACTATAGCTTTACGCCATTCAATCCTAACTATGATTCTGGCGCACCGCTCTCAAATTGTGCTTTGCAACACGCACCAATTGAGCAATCATGCAACCCAATAGGATGGACCTGCCTAACTGCAGAGAAGGGTGCAACATATAATGACTGCTATTTGGAGCATATTTAAACACTTAAAAACGAAAATACAACCAAAATGAAGCAAACTGGTGGAAGAAAAAAAATATAAAGGAAGACATTATATATAATTACGATATTCGTTAGGAAAAGGTGAGAAAAAGCGAGAGGTAGAAATAAAAGGAGTTTTGGTATTAATTTATTATAATTAATTGGTTAAAGGTGTGCGCATGCCTATCATGGAAACGCTGAGGGAAAAGTGGGAAGATTTTAATTATTGGCTTGAAGACCATAACATTCCAAAGCCCTTATTTTTTGCTCTTGTGGTTATTGTAATATTGGCATTGCTCTATTTTTCGGGAATATTCACTATAATTGCACCTCCGGCAAAGCCGGTTACATTGAAGGTAATGGTTGTTGATAAAGAAAATAATCCAATAAGCAACGCAAAAGTAACGCTCTACAGCGAAGCATTTGATACTAAAGAAAGAACAACAAATCAGCGAGGGCAGGCAACATTCACTGTGCCTGCAAACACTAAGTTTGTTTTAGAGGTTTCTTATGAAGACCAAATAGAGGAGCGCGAACTAACGCTTGAAGAGGATAGCACAGAAACAGTAATGCTGGATATGCGGCTTATCACTTATTATAATAAAAGAATAATATTTTATAAAGGCAACACGCAGGAGAAAGCAACAGATATAGAGGAGTTGGATGCTTACTGTACGCTCACTGAGTGGGAAAAATATTCTGTGCCGGTGAAGAATGGCGAAGCTCTGCTTGAAAATATCCCGAGCGATTGTGGCAGCCTGATTGTAAATGTTGGTGATAAGCAGTTCCCAACAACGGTGCAGGATAGTGCGCCTTTTGAAATAAGGCTCGAAGAAGCAGTACAGAAGGGAACTATCATTGCGATGATTGCAGATGCTACTACAAATCAACCTGTTGGTGCCAGAGAGATTAGTGCAATACTGCTCAATGAATTCTCGCAGCAGGTAGCAGGGCCTTTGGAAAGCGACAGTACCGGCACTGTGGTATTTGAAGATATTGAGCCAGGGAAATATAGAGTTAAGGTACTGGGCCTAGGAAAATACAAAGATATTATAAGCGAAGAAAAAGAATTATTGCCAGGAAAGCAAACATTATTTACAATAAAGGTGGAAAGAAGCGCTGCTTTTCCAATAAAGATACGCGTACTTGATGTTCAGGGCTTGGCAGTAAAATCTGTAAAGCTCGAGCTTAAGGATTCTGAAGATAATACGCTTGTGCAAAGCGTATGGACAAATGTCAATGGTGAATATACTTTTTATGTGGATGAGGAAACTACTTACTGGGTTGTTTTAACAAAGGGAAACTGGACAAAGACGCTTGAGGTAACACCAAGTGAAGAATTCTACGAAGTAACATACAATCCCGAAGAGCTCAAAGAATCTGGGCAAGTAATTGTAAAGGTAACCGATCAGGATGGTGAGCTTTTAGAGAATGTAAACGTTGAGCTCTTCACATCTGAACAAAAAGCAACGGGTTATGCTTGCGTTACTGGCGCGGATGGACAATGTGAATTTGATGAAGTAATGCCAGGCATTTATTATGCAAAAGCATCCTTAGGAAACTTTCCCCCGGTAGCGAGCGCTAACTTTGAAATGAAACCATATAGTGCTCAGCCTGTTGAAATTAATCTGAGTATTGAAATAGGCAAAGGTGCCTTTGAATTTACCGTTTTAAATGAATCTTCAAAGCCGATACAAAAAGCAAAAGTAAAAGCTGTTGATATAAGTACAGGCAAGACCATTGCAAGCAGTGAAACAGATAGCGAAGGCATTGCTGAGCTTCTTGTGAGAGTAGATAGGAAGCCATTCTTTGTTGTTGAAGCAGATGGCTATTTACCTTATGTAACAATACCGCTTACGCCAATTTATGGCATAACAATTGAAAAGAAAGTAATGCTCGTCAAAGGGGCAACAAGCTTAAAGATTGAGTTCGAGGGATTAAGCGTAGAAGATGAAAGCGTTACTGATTTTGTGAGCGCAGGTAAGATATATACTGCAAAGTTAAAAGTTATAGTGCCTGATGCAAAATACAAAAAAGTTGGAATGCATCTGCGCATAGGCAGAGAGCAGGCGAATAAAACAAGCATTATGGAAGAAGATATAGCGTATATAAGCGAAGTTTACTCAAACGCTCAAAAGATTATAAAAGGTACAACATTTACGCCGCCACAGGGGACAAATGTTGATATGGTGCATTTAACAGATGGCTCTGCAAAATGGGCAAACCTTGAATGGATTTTAGGCAATGATGGAATGCCTAATAAAGGAGTATTTGAAGCAGAGTTTGATGTGGCTGTTAGAGATAGTGCTGTTGAGGGTGAAACCTTCAAGCTAAGCTATAGGGCTTATGGTGATAAAGGCGTTTACGTCAGAGATCCTGAAGATAAGCAACTGGGGCAAGCGAAGACTTCTGCGGAGAAGCAAGAATTGTATGCTCTTACCTATGATGTATTCTATTCTATTGGAATAACAAACCTTTGTGATAGTTACTACTGCAAAAGCTTTACGATAGAGGATTTAAGCAACAAGACAAAGCTTGTTGTTACTGACAGTTATCCCGCAAAGATAGGAAACCATTATAGATTGCATTTCACAATAAACAAGAAAGGATTTGGTTATGAAAAGGGCGCAACGCTGAAAATGAGTGCGCAGCAAGCTTTGCAATTTGGTGCTTACGAGATAGAAGATGCTGAAGGAAAGAGGCACGAAGGCTTAGCAGATAAAGAACTTGAGCTTGATATTGGAAGCATCTCGCAAAACAAAACGATTGCTGGCTTCGTAGAATTTGAAACTATTAAAGAAGGAACTGCAATACTCAATATAAGCATAGTAACAGAACAAGGAGTAAGCTTCGAGCACGAAATAGCAATAGAAATAGAAGCAGGCAATGAGCTTGAGCTTGATATTGTACCGAAAACGATTGTGCCTTTAATAGATAATGAGCTGCTATTTAGGTTTACTGAAAAGGACACCAACGAACCTGTGGAAAATGTTGCTGTTAGCTTATATCTTGATGGAACGCGGATAGCTTCAGGGGTTACAGATTCCGATGGGGTATTTCCTTATGTACTACAAGCACCAAATGCTGGCGCAACATTAAAGGTAGTGGGAAAAAAGCCCGGCTATAAGCCACTAACACACGAGCTTAAGATCGATGAGAAAATACTAAAGGTGATGCCGCCAACAGTAAACATAGATTTGCAAGCGGTATCACGAGAAGAAGCTGAATTTTCAATAACTGTTGACAACCAAACCGCAATTCCATTTACAATAAGCGAAATAAGCTTCGGAGAAGGGCTAAGCGATCTGATCGAAGTAGAAGCTGTGGAAGAGTATAAAGGTAAAGAAGTGGCACCGGGCTCAACCTTTGAGGTAAAGCTCAAAGCCAAATTAACCGAAAAAGGAAAAGCAGTGGAAGAAACAAAATCTCTTGAAAGTGAAATAACAATTAATGTTGAAAATAAAGATTTGCAGAAGGTTTGGTCAGATAGCATAACACTTAATGCGCGTATCCTGCTTGGCGCTGAATTAGATTATGAAGATTGTCTTGTAATTGAGCCAACAAGTTGGGATATAAAAACGTTCGGAAGAGCTAAGCAGATAAGCTTTACAATAAGAAATACCTGTACTGCAAATGGCGAAGCAGCAAGCTTGAGGGCATTAAAAGCGAGGGTAAGGTGGCATGGCGAGAGTCCAATTGGCACTTTCAAAATTAGAGGCGATTTTATAAAAGACGGTGAGCTCGAATTAAGCGAATCTCGCGAAATTGTTGCTGAAAATATTATTGAAAACTTTGAGGAAGAAGCTACACTAATATTTACGCCTAACGAAGACCTGCAAAGCGCAAGTGTAAACCCGGATATAGAATTTGAAGCAGTACATCTTTCGGATAGTGGCAAGGAAACTATAAAAGCTAAAATTGACGTTAGCATAATTGCTAATAAGCTCCTGAACTGCTTGCGCATAATAAGAGATACTAAGATCGAGCTGCGCACCTGCGGCTTTGACACCGGCTGGGGTTTATCATCAAGATACTTTGATAGAGATCCTTATGCGACAGGGTTACAACCTTCACAGCCACCGCAGCAACAATATCCTTATACCTGGCCTACCGCACAGTATGTGCCGCCATGGCAAACAAAATATTCATATGGAGCATACAATCAGAGATGGAAATGCGAAGAGGACGAAGCAGAGCTTACCGTTGAAAACGCTTGTACAGAAGCTGTTGAAATAACAGTTAAAACTGATTCTGCTCTAAGCGCAGATCCAACCACTTTAGAAATAGACCCAGTTTCCTCAAAAACAATAACGATTGCGCCATCAACAAGAATAGGGCGCTTTAAGGTCAAAATCCTTGGAAAGTTCAAAGGAGTTGCAGAACTTGCTGATGAGATAGATAGCTTTACTGTAAAGGTTTTAAGATTCCAAGATATAAGCGAGCAATGCTTACCAACTATCGAGCCAACTATTTTAAGGGCCAACTTCCTTGGTTGGCAGAAGAGCGCTGGCAGAATATATAATAAATGCTACCATTTAGGCTATAAGCTTATACAACCAACAAGAGAGAATTTCCACTGCTACACTCCAGAAAGCCAGGGAACCTCTTTAGAAGGCCCATGCCCACTCATAAGGCAGGTTGTTTTTAGCTTGCCGAAAGTAGAAGAAATCTCTGAAACAGAAGCATGGGAGATTATGGAGTTTAGTATATGGTATAATCCAAAAATCATAGAACAAATGCCTCTTGTACAAGAGGGCACAATAGAGCAAAGAATAGGAAACCTGAGGATTGTAGCAAGCAATGTTTACAATGCAGTAGTATCTCCTGGCATCATTTCCGTGCCAATGAACATACCTGATGTTGGCACAAAGTACTTCCCAGTTGAGGTTACATTTGAGGATCCATTCCAGTGGCTCGGCGTAGCGGGTATGCTCATTGATGAGGGGAATCCAAATTTATTCCCTGCTGAGTGTGTGAATATAGATGCGTTGAATCTACCATTCAACGGCGTTGAAGTGCTAAGCGACGATGACTTCATAAACAATAGATTCGTGTGGAATGAAAACCCCCCACAAGAGCTTTGGGTGATGCCTGTCGCGAGATCTAATGAAGATGTTACTATGCAGAGCGCCGAAACTATCGGTTTTTGTGGAAGAGCCGATTATATTAATCCATTGCCATTCACCACCTGGGAAGATCCAGCTTCAGGCGTGAAGCTATACTTTGAGCTTACGAAGGGAAAGCATCATATAGTTATGACTGTGGATAGAAGCGAGATGTTCACAAAGTGCGCGAAGATAGAATTCCAGATGCCCATAAAAGTTACGAGAGTATTCCACAACGCTGGCACTCAGGAAGTAAAACTCAATGTTGTTGTAAATGTACTGAACAAAGGAGTGAAAGAGTTTACTGAAGGGTGCGAAAACGAACCTGTAAAAACACCTGCAATACCTGACTGGGCATCTATAGAAGCTTGCGAAAACACTGGAGCAAGCGTCTACTACCAGTATGGGTTTGATAGATTGTTATTTAAATGGCACCCTGAAGATATAGACGCTTTAACCTGTGATTCCGCCGAAGGTGCTGCATACTTCTGCGATGGTGCGCAGTTTATAATGCAGCTCTCACATAGGTTTAGGGAGATAAATGATCGGATAGAAAAATTAAATAAAGAGGTAAAGGATAACGTTGAACTGAGAACAATTATACAAACAATAGGCGAAAACGATGTGCTTGTAGAAGAACTCCAGAACGAAACGGGAAAACTCTATAAAATAACCAAAAAGCAAACAATAGTACATGATAGCGTAACCGGCAATAAGCTTCTATTCTTCTTAGGTCAGGAGGGAATTAAAGCAGGCTTCTTGGTGCCTGCAAAGAGCGACACCTGCGATACAAGCGGTTTAACTAATAGCATAAATGAGCTTCTCAATTCACTAAATGCATCAAATGAGGCATACTCTGCAAATACTTTAGCGAATGCATTGCCTTCATTAGAAAGGGCGTTGCAATCTTGCTACGGACCTGAAGTTGCCCCGGACAATATTGTTGGCATTCTCCCAGAAACAACTGATATGTTTATGAGTGGCAATGCAGCAAGCATATGGACAAATATGAAGGAGGTAATTGAATGGAATCCTGAGCTACAAAGCTATGTTATAAGCTATAATGAGTACAAGACCTTACATGATCAGCTGCTTGCGGGAGTACTACAAAATATTGCAACACAAAGCAGGGAAGCACCGATAACCATAACTATGGGAAACACTACCGTAAGTGCAACAGAGGCGGAATGGTCTGAGTTCTTGAGAGTAATTGTGAACAACGTACAGTTTAGAGTAGGCCTAATGAATGTTCCTGGCTTAGCACCAGATGTTGAGGAATACATAAGAACAAATGCTATTGATGTTGTTGAACCTGTTGAAAGTACTGCAACTACTGAGCTCTCATATGCAAACTTGAAGGTTGATAACCTAAGTGCAAACCTCGTAGCAGATGTTTTGAACACTTATAATCCTGCAGAACTAAACCCAGACCAGATAGAATTTGAGCAATACCTAGAGTACGACAACGGCGAATTTAAGAGAGAGACCACAACAAAGCTAGCTGCGGGCGAATACGCTTACAGAATAGAACCGAAGATTGTAATAGATTTCGAAGGTGGCTTAGCGGTAGCATTAGAGAAGTTTGTAGTTAAGCTTGTATTAGCTAAGCCTATTGAACAGATTGACGCTGAACAAGGAACAAGCTATGCTGAGAACCCGCTGTTCTATGTTTCGCTCGATGGCCCCATAGGAAGGGGAAAGAAAAACGTTGATTATGGAATTGGGTTCTCGCTGCCAGAAAACCTGGATGTTTATTATTACTACAACAGCTACGATGACTGGGAAAAAGCATATGAGCGTGCACCTGGAATAAAAACTCTAACAGTAAAGTACAGCGACAAATATGAGAACACCCGCACAGGCAGAGTGCTTGCGCTAGATTTGAGAAAAGGTTCCTTTGAATATTTCCCTTCATACCCAGTAGCGCTTAAGCTTTCATCACAATATACAAACAACATCATCTACTATAGATTCAATAATGAATATTATTATGGTAATATAAAGAACGTGTTTGTTTGGTGGCCCTCAAGCGAAACAGAAATGCCGAGAGTGGATGAGCTTGCAAGCTTCCCACCGGAATCATATTGCGAAGGATGGAGCGACACCATGAATTTAGCTAGAATAATGCTAAGTCCAGGCGACTGGTATTCAATAGCGTATATGCCTTATACTCCAACAAGCGAAACCGGAGCACAAGAGCTACAACTCGAAATTTTCTGTGCAAAAGATCCGGTAGTTTTAAGCGCTAAAATCTTTGAAGGTGAAACACAATCAACTGCCGAAACCAGAAGCCCAGCAGGCGGCTCTGTAAGGATTGTTGAGGCCAGAGGAGCACCAGCAACCATAGAAGAATATTTAAGCAGAATAAATGATGGAGAAATATGCATAAATAAGATAAACAGAACGCAGCTCATACTTAAGTGGAACCCCGGAGTAATTGAGCTACCAGGATAAATCAAAAAAGCGAAAAAAAGCTAAAAAGAAAAAAATAAAATAGAAAGGGATAATCAATTAATATGAGGCAGTTAATATGGGCGTGCTACAATCGATAAAGGATCTTTATTATCATTTAGAGGATAAATATTATGACCTTATAGACCGAATAAGCACGCACGTTCCTATTTACAAAGTTACAGATGCGATAGATAAGGTTGTACCTTCCTTTGCGTTGCTTCTTCTGGTAATAGCTGTACTAATTGGTTATGCCCTTATAAGCTTCACACCAGCGATAATGCCAAAAAAAGCAGAGATAAGCGTGCTTGTTGAATACAGGGATCGATATGGTGCGAAGCACCCTCTTGAAGGCGCATCTGTTACAATTATAAATGGCGAGCTCTCTACAACAATCGACACCAATGAAGATGGAATGCTAAGCACACAATACTTTGCAAAGATCGGTAATGTTATTTCGATAAGCATTGCGAAGGATGGTTTTAAACCGAAGCCTTATTCAACAGAGCTTGAGGTTGATAGCGAAATAGAACGCATACATGTTGTTCTTGATGAAATAATAAAATTCAAAGATGTTAGGTTCAGGCTTGTTGATGAAGATGGCAATCCTATTGCAAACAAATTCGTTAGCTTGAGCTTTGAATGTGGCAACGATGCCGAAGCTCCAGCAGATATAGAAACGATGACTGATTATACTGGACTTGTTGAAGTGAATGATGTTCCTATCGAATGCGACCCATTGCTAGTTTCTGTGAGCGCTAAGGGTTATGAAGCATTAGTTCGCGAGCGCATTAGAGATGGCTCTGCTATTGTATTGAAACCGAAGCAGGAGCTAAAACCACCTGAAGAGAAGGGTAGAATTATTGTAAGTGTGCTTTTTAAAGGCGAGCCGGTAACGGAGCCTATTGCAGTTGAGCTCTACAAAGACACCGGCGCTGCGCCGATGTTTATGGAGTATAAAACAACAGAGAACGGGCAAGCGGTATTTGAAGTTTTAGCTGGCACTTATAAAGTAAAAACACGCGCAACCCAGAAATATGGTAGCGCCGAATCTAATTTCATTACTGTTGGCGCAAATGAATATAGAACTGTTACGCTCGCAATTGAAGAGAAAATTATTGGGTATATAAAACTTAAAATTATTGACGAAGCAAATAGCGAACCTTTGAAAGATGTAAGAGTAACTCTGATGAAAGAATCAACGCAGGTTGCTTTCGATGAAACTGATGAAGCAGGCTTGGTGCGATTCAATCTAACCAAGGACGAAAGCTTTACTGTGGTAATAGACCATCCAGAATACTGTTTGGCACGCTTAACAGATGTGCGGAAGTCAGATAGTGTAATAGAAGTGAAGCTTAAGAAATACACTGGTGATTGCGGCGGCGTGCTCATAGCAAAAGTTGTAGATGAAGACAATAACCCTATTGCAAATGCAATGGTCGGAATATTTGATGAGAAAGGTAATTCTTTAGGCTGGGCTGAGCGCGTTACCGATATAAATGGCGAAGCAGAATTTAAAGGTCTGGGCGCGGGCAAATATAAGTTCTTCGCATACAAAGGTTACGGAAGCGGTTGGAGCGATGTTGTTGAGTATCGCGTAAGAGAAGCAGCGAAGGAAAGAGCAACTATTGTATTGCATATTCCAAAAGCAACAATCGAGCTAAGGGTTGTTAATTATGACTCTGAACCCCTGCCGTTCAGCGATGTAACGCTGAAGAACGCTGACACAGATAAGCTGCTTGCAGGGCCTGTAAAGGTTGAGGACTTAAACGGAAAAATAAGCTTCACTGTTGATGCTGGCATACCTTTTTATGTATACATAACAAACCCGCAATACGCAAGCTACTTTACAGAAGCGATAACCTTAAGGCCTAATGAGCTGCGCTTTATGCAGGTTGTGCTCGAGCCAAAACGCATAAGTGGCGAAATAAAAGTAGACTTCTTAGGGTTGTTTAAAGGTGATAAAACCGCTTCAGTGGTTGCAGCAGGCAAAGAATATATCGCTAAATTTAGGCTTTCAATACCAGAACAAGCAAACTATCAAAAGTTCGGCTTGCACATAAGGACTGGCAAATACAATATGATGGAAAAGGACTTCATATATATTAAAGATGTTTATGCGCCAGGGAAGCCGAATATTATAAGGGGCACTTCTTTTAACCC
>JAFCEU010000093.1 GCA_017608995.1 Candidatus Iainarchaeum sp.
AAATCGTTCGATATATTTGGAGAAATAATGAATATTGAGGACCCATGGACAGGCGCTTTAGTTGGCTTTGTTGCAGGAACGCTCTTTAAGTATATAGAGCAGAGCAAGAACGTTGGAGAATTTACAGTGCCTGTTGCAGTGAAAGACCTTGTGATAAATTCAGTGAAGATAATAATGCCAAAAGGTCTTGAAGAGGAAGAAGAAACGCTAATAAGTGTTGAGATGCGCGAATCCAAGGTGGAAAGCACTGCGGAGAACCCATTAGGTACAGAGGAAACCGAGCTTATATTCAAGAACAATGGAATAACTCAAGAAGAGCCCTATAAGCCTATTTATAGGGTACTTAAGGTTGAGGGTGAGCGCCTAGATTATAACACACAGTACCAGATAAAGAGCAAGAAGCAAGCGCAGAAAATGCGCGAAATGGAGCCTACTGTTAAGAGTCGCGAGCCTTTCACGCAAAAATTCCATCTGCAGTTTAACGCTTACAAGCCAAAGCCAACAGATATTGTTTTAAGACCTGAGACGAGCTGCAAGATTGGTAACTTAATAGGCTCTACAGGTAAAAACGCTTTGCCTAGAGTTAAGTTCAAGTGGAACTGGCGGGACATAGAGATCAATGAATGTGATGAGGGAGGCAAAGAAACATATTGTGATGCAGTACAATTCAGCATAGAGCTCCTTAAAAAGATACATAAAATCGATGAGCTGCTAAGAGGGCAGCAGGTTAACTGCCCATCTGCAGAAGGCATACTCAGCGAAAAAACGCAAAGCTTGGATGAACTAAAGCTTGATGTTGCTCTAACCAAAATAAAGATTGAAAAGAGCGGAAAGAATGCAAAGGTGATAGGAGGATGGAAGCACCGAAACGATTGCCTGCCCAGAAGAGGCGGAGAAAGCGGTGAAGGTTATAAGTAAAGCAGAGGTTTCCTGTACATTCAACGATTTGAGCGATGGTTTATATACTGCTAGAATAACAATCTATCCACAGCTCAATACTTGCGAATCAGAATGTAAGAATGAAGATACTGGCAATGATGCGCTATTCACAAAGCTCCTCGTTGGTAGCGCAGCAGGCATATTCGAAAAGTGTGAGCCTTATAGCACGGAGCGTTTAGAGGAGTTTATAGCAGCTAATCCGAACAACACCAACCTTAAGAAAGCCTTGGAGCTCGTAAGCTTCAATGCTTATCTTATAAAAGATGGTTATACTCTGGACTTCAGAAAGGACTTCCATGAGTTTAGCGAAGCTAAAGACTTCTTCAACGCACCAACATGGTATAAAGGCGAATCAGGCTTAGGCAAGTACTTTGTAAGCCCAGAGCTGCTTGAGTTTAAGTCGCCATTCCTAAGACCTGAGTTTGGTTATCTGCCAGCAGGCAAATACCACGTGAGAATAAACATCACCTATGATAACGACTGCTGGTGCTTGTTCGATGAGACCACACCAGATGCAAAGATTGAGATTTACTTAGAGCGTTTAGCAACGCCGGAGCCAGATTCGGTATTCTACTACCTGCCATTTGATGGTTTAATCGGCGTTGATAGCGAGAATGGCAGGCAGGGGTATGGAATAAACTTTAGACAGGAGTCAGAGCAAAGCATATTAATAAATGAGGATATTTCGCAGCCTGTTAGAACAACTACAATAGCGAACTCAACCCCAATTCCAGGCGGCTGGCTCTATGCAAAAGAAGTTCAAAACTTTAAGACTCTGAACAACGATATGCGCGGCGTGCTCCTGGATATAGAGAGGGGCTCAGAAGATACTTATATGGTGTTTAGCCCAAGTAGAGCGACCCCAGTAATATTACACATCGCTGGCGGCGATAGAAGAAAGGCCTATGCGTTCTACCAAGTTACTGTAGATGGGCAACCGCAGCAAGGTTCAAGCTATTTAGCTGCATGGACTGGCATAGGGAAGGGCTGCAGAGACTTTAGTGATGCAGAAGTCACGGAAACATTCGATAATAAGCGCGATGTTAGAGGCGGCACAGGCAGAGTGAAATGTGCGGGCAACTTCGGTACGCACCAATACGGCGTAGAATGGTGCGATGTGAAGAGAAAAGGCAGCGTGTTCCTTAAAACAGTATTCTTCACGCCTCTGCAAAGCGCAAGCATACTTGAGCTTGTAGAAGCTGCTGACGATGCTACATTTATAGCACCAAACGGCACTGGGAAGCAGATAGAGCTAAGCGGCGTAACTGGCCTAGATATTACCTCAGTGGAAAAGATCTTGGAGCTTGTCGAGCAAGAAAAAGTTTGTGTTGCGGGCGTAGGCAACAGCGTTAAAGCCACATTCTTCTGGAACCCAAAGAATTTAATAGATTCAACGCTTTCTAATATAGTGGAAAGCGTGCCACAGCAGTGCATAGCCCCAGAAGCCAGCTGAGGGTGGGTTACCCGTGTCTATAAAGGATAATCTAACAGACCTTTGGGAAACGGTAAAGGAGTCTTACTACAGTTTGGAAGAAAAGATTGGTTTTCCTCCAGTACTGCTTCTGCTCGCACTGCTTGTAGTAGTACTATTATATTTCTTATTTTTTGTTCCAAAAGAGCCGGCCCAGCCCAAAGAGGTAAAGCTCACTGTATTTTTTAAGGATGAGGAAGGCAACGCTTTATCTGATTTAGAAGTAAATGTTTCTATAGATGGCAACATTATCAAAAAGTTCACTAACTCGAAAGGGGCTATTGTAATCGAAGTAAAACCTAATTCCGAAATTGTTGTCTCTGTAGATAGTGCAAATTATGAAAGCGTCAGCAAAACATTTTTTATTGGAGAAAACAACAGAACAGAAACAATAATGCTAAAACTCAAAGCGAAACCCTTGGAAAAAAGAACTCTGCGCTTTGAAGATGAAAAAGGCTTAATAAAAGGAAAGAAAATAAGGGCAAAGATTAGCTGTGCCAATAAGGCGATTCCTCCGTGGTACGAAGAAGAT